>USSR01000390.1 GCA_900557355.1 uncultured Bacteroides sp. | reverse complement strand
GATGGGGGCATTGGAGTTTGTACCTGCCACTTCGAACTTGGACAATGTTACATCCATTCAAATTAATAGTTTATATCTGTTGGCAAAACAGATATTTGAAGAGAGGGAACAAGCAGTGGTGTTGCCTGAAGAATCCCTGACGCTCCAAAGTCTGTATGAAGTGGGCACGTCTGCCGGGGGCCAGCATCCGAAAGCAATCATCGCAATTAATGAAGAAAGCCATGATATTCGTTCGGGACAAGTGGAATTGCCTGAGGGATATACCTATTATCTATTGAAGTTTGCTGAAGGAAATGATTTTCCTTTCACAAACGTAGAGATGGCTTATTATGAAATAGCGGTGGAAGCGGGAATAAATATGATGCCTTCGAAATTGATTAATGTAGAAGGTAAATGGCACTTCTTAACGGAACGTTACGACCGTGTGAAGGGGATGAAAGTACACACTCAAACTTTGGCTGCCATGAATCCTGATGCCTGTAGCTATGAAGATTTGTTTGAAGTATGCCGTAAATTAAAGATTTCTGTAACAGAACAAACGGAATTGTTTCGCAGGACGGTATTCAATATGCTGGCTGCCAATGTGGATGATCATATAAAAAATTTCTCTTTTATGATGGATAGGGACGGAAGCTGGCATATAACGCCAGCATACGACTTGACTTTCACTACCAATCTTGATGGAGCGGCTTACGAAAATGTACATTCGCTGACTTTATTGGGGAAACGCAGCGATATTACCGTGGCTGACCTTGTGCAGTTTGCCAAAATGAACAGTATCAAGGGGGAGAAAGCTATAATAAACCAGGTGGCTACAGCTATCGCCCATTTTTATTGTTATGCGAAAAAGCATGCGGTTAATGAGTATTGGGCTGACCGTATGGAACAGCATTTGTCGGAGTTGGTACCGGACTCGTTTCCGGAATCTATGCAAAATCATAAGCCTACAGTTGTAGAGCCATATACTACCTCTGATGATTTCAGTGTTGAGGATGTTAATATCATCGAAACATCCAAACATGATTTTAGGATTGTGGCAACCATTAATGGGGAGCACCAAAAGTATATTGCCGGTCGTAAAAGCGAGTTGGCGAGTGAAATTATAGAAAAGGGGAGAAATAAAATGGCTGTGGAGCAAAAGAAAAAACTGGTGGAAAAATATCTTCTTCCGTTGGCGAGGAGAGATAAAAAATGATTGTTTAACAACGTAATGGAACGACGAAGGTAGTCGTTTGAGTAATCTATTATGAGAATGCTTGTTCTAATTTGGACTGTTTGGAACAAGTATACGATTCTTACACACATATAATTCTGTCAGTGCATTAACGATTACCGTACCGGACAGGAATATTCATATTTGGGTGTGTTTGAAATGTTACACCCAAAAGTACACCCCAAAATTGATATATGCAATGATATTAAGAGATGTTTAGAATTAGAGTACTTGCTGTTAACTTATTTATTATTAAGTGGCTGAAGCTCTATGATATTACCTGATAGATTCCCCGCAGGAGCCTCCAGCTCCACAAATAAAAATGGTAAGTCCTTGAACTGCTAAAGTTCAAGGACTTTTGTTTTACCAGATATTCTCTCTTAATTTCCAACTACTTAGGTAGTTGTCACCGAATCGTATACAATAACGTGATGAAAATGAAAAGCATCTGTAAAGCTGTAATTTCTGTTTACGTAAAGGTTTACGTGCCTTTTTACTTTCTTTCCTTTTCCTTTTATATGCAATTCTTCTACTTTTGGCCATGTAAATCTATTTAAAACCAATTCTAATATTATATTTATGGAAAGAAGCCTCTTTAAATTTGCTCTACTGGGAGTCATGCTCTTGATCAGTCATTCCTCTTTTTCACAAATAACGGAACGGGAACGTCCTGCGGAATGGAAACAATTAGTGAAAGGTGCCCGCTTTATGGATCGCTTCCTGCCGATGAAGGGAAATGTACTTTCATCCGATACATGGGGCGCTGACTGTGTGCTTCCGCGTTATGTAGATAATGGCATTGAAGACGGTATCTGGTCCTATTGGGGTGGAAATATTCGAAAAGGCGAAGACGGTAAATATCATCTATTTGCCTGCGGCTGGCTGGAATGTTCACCTAAAGGACACATGGAATGGCCTAACTCATACGTATTTCATACCGTAAGCGATAATCTGACAGGGCCTTTCAAGCCTGTTCGTATCATAGGTAAAGGGCATAATCCTGAAATATTCCGTGCTAAAGATGGCCGGTATGTTGTTTATGTGATTGATGGACGTTATGTATCCGATGATCTGAATGGAAAATGGGAATATGGAAAGTTTGATTTCAATGCACGCGACCGCCGTATTATCGAAGGCCTGTCTAATCTTTCATTTGCTCAGCGTGAAGACAGCTCTTATGTGATGGTTTGTCGTGGTGGTGGTATCTGGGTCAGCAGAGATGGACTATCGGAATACAATCAACTGACCGACAAACGGGTTTATCCGGATGTAGACGGTCGGTTTGAAGATCCCGTAATCTGGCGCGATCATATTCAGTATCACCTGATTGTTAATGATTGGCTGGGGCGTATTGCTTTCTATCTTCGTTCAAAGGATGGAGTGAACTGGGTGGTCGATCCGGGTGAAGCTTATATGCCGGGAGTTGCTGTACATGCAGACGGACAGGTGGAAGACTGGTTCAAATATGAACGCCTTAAAGTGTATCAGGATAAATACGGACGTGCCATTCAGGCTAATTTCGCGGTAATCGATACGCTTAAAAACGAAGATAAACCTTTTGATCACCATAGCTCAAAGAATATCAGTATTCCCTTGAATCCGGGATTGTTGCTTACCATACTGGACGAGAAACCTATTACCTCGGGTACAAAAACAATTCGTGTGAAGATACAGGCGGAAGAAGGCTTCAATCCCCAGACGGATATAGATGTGAATTCCTTGCGCTTCGGTGCTTCTGAAGAAGTGAATTATGGTAGGGGTTGTCAGGTATTGACCACAGAAAATGAGGGCAAGGATTTGATTGTAACTTTCAATGGTAAAGGAAATGGTATCACTAAAGATGAGTTTGCCCCGAAATTGATTGGAAAATATAAAGATGGGAGAATGCTTTACGGGTATGCGCGTTTGCCATACATTGATTATATAGAACCGATCCTTTCAGCTTGTGCCCCAGTCTTTACCAAATCCGGGAAGGGACTGGAATGTACAGTGGAAGTACAAAATTTCGGTCAGGTCGGCTCAAAGAAAGCATTGGTGGAAGTAGCGTATAAAAAGGAAGGAAAAACAATAAAGGTAGCTTCCGGTATGGTTCCGGCATTGAAGCCTTATGAAAAAACAGATATATTGCTTTCTGCTAAGGATGTGGTTGAGGAAGGAAAGGAATATGATTTGATAGTGACACTCTATTCCGGCAAAAAAGTATTGTCAACATTTAATCTGAAAAAGAAAGTGTTGGAGTAATCTGAGAAAGCTATCGGTCCCGATGATTTGATAAGGGGATAAATATTCCGCTTACAAGGTATTAACTTCCTGTCGACAAGGTCTCAACTTCTTGTCAACAGGAAGTTAATTTTTTGTATGCAAAGAGTTGGCATCTTGTAATGTATTGATAAATAAAGCCTTCCTAACTTGTCTAATTTTAATATAATAAGGTTCTGTTCATAAACGAATGATTAATATTATACCGTCAATATCTTTCGGAAACTTTCATTAAATTTCTATCTTTGCGGAAATCCGTATTACCTGAATAAGATGAAACGATACCTGCTGTTATTTCTTATGTAATTGATTTCTATGAAGAGTCAACAATAACAGGGAGGTAGGCGTTATTAGGTTATAGTTAAATTTCATTTTATGAAACATTTCGTTCTTTTTGCCTGCGTGGCTGTTGGTTTGATTTTTGCCGGATGTCGTAACCGGCAGGAACCACCTGTGCCGGTAGTTGTGCAGGAGTCTGAACCTAAAGATACGGCTGTGCTGGAATTTCCTCATCCTAAAGAGAAACAGTTGACCGCTGCTGATATTTCTCTTACCAAAGAATTGCTTTATGACCAGCATACCCTCGAAGATACCTATCCATATAAGGATACGGTACGCTCTTTCAAATGGGATGTCATCCGGAACTGTCTGGCTTATATCGAGAATATGCAGCGCGATACTACTGCAAGGTGGGTGGTGTTGCAGAATTATAAGAATCTGAATAAAGAAGCTCCCCTGGTACGTAAGTTCGTGCGGAATGTGTACCGCCGTGTATCTGATACACTGGGCGTGGAGCGCTATCAATCGGTGCCGCTGTATCTGTCCGCTGATACTTTGGTGCCCGAACGTTATGGTAGAGATGGTACTATCGCCTATCTGAAAGGCGAGGAGGGAAGTTTTTACCGGATATTACCCGCCACTTTTGAAGAAGAATGGCTGGCACCACGCAGTTATCTGAAACAATTGCCGGATAGCACCGTCTTTAATCATGTGATTTTTGTCGACCGCCTGGATCAGAATATTACTACCTTGGAACATGTCTCGGAAGGTGAGTGGAAGATACGTAGCATGAATCCCGCCACTACCGGAATGCATGCTCCACCATACGCTCAGGAAACCCCATTGGGAATGTATCTGCTTCAACAGAAGAAAACACGTATGGTGTTCCTGAAAGATGGTTCGGCGGAGACAGGAGGCTATGCCCCCTATGCCAGCCGTTTTACGAACGGAGCTTATATTCACGGGGTTCCGGTGAATGCGCCGCGTACAAGTATGATTGAGTATAGCTGGTCGTTGGGAACCACTCCACGTTCGCACATGTGTGTGCGCAATGCCACTTCACATTCCAAGTTCGTTTTCGATTGGGCGCCTACCGAACGATCTTTGGTTGTGGTGATTGAATAGTGAATCCTCATTTTTAACTATCTTAGTGATGGGTGTCTGGAGAAAAAACTGTAATTTAGCCGCCGTTATTTCTCTGGCTAAAGTTTTATGTTGCGATTTATTGTATTCATTTTATTCTTATTTCTTCCTTGTACCTTATTTCTGGGCGGCAAGTCGTCAGATAGCACTCCTGATTCTGCTGAAAGGGCTGCTGCATCTGATGTTGAGGCTTATGCGAGCTTATACCGTTCCATGCAGTTGGAAGGAGTCGTTAACTGGAAAGCTTTCCGGCAAGCTGTAGCAGGTTATTATAAAATAGACAAT
The DNA here is from genome assembly GCA_900557355.1 of uncultured Bacteroides sp. Classification (GTDB taxonomy): domain Bacteria; phylum Bacteroidota; class Bacteroidia; order Bacteroidales; family Bacteroidaceae; genus Bacteroides. The sequence continues at coordinate 1,438 of USSR01000390.1, read as the reverse complement.
CGCAAACGGGAGGTGTTGACATTGATAGACTTTTCCCGTCCTTCTACCGCAAAACGTCTTTTTGTATTTGACATGAGGGAACGTAAAGTACTTTTCTCATCGGTCGTTTCCCATGGAAAGAATAGCGGTGATAATTATGCCACTTCCTTTTCCAACGAATATGGTTCCTACAAAAGTTCACTGGGGTTCTATCTTACAGAATCTACTTATCAGGGAAAGAATGGGTATTCGCTTATTTTGAATGGTTTGGAAAAAGGAATCAACGACCGGGCTCGTGAGCGTGCCATTGTGATGCATGGGGCGGCTTATGCCGATCCTTCGGTAGCCAGCAGAGGAGGACGTTTGGGAAGAAGCTTTGGCTGTCCGGCTGTTCCGCAAAAACTTTCCCGTCCTATCATTGATGCCATCAAAGGAGGAAGTGTGATGTATATCTATGCTGAAACTCCTGATTATCTGGCACACAGTTCAGTCTTAAAAGATGCAGACGGACTGTAGTTTAATTCTTTTCATGGCGAAGCATATTTTTGACGTTTGTCAATTCCTGTAATCTTATCTTTTCATACCTTTGCGTGCAATTTTCAGAGGATTAATTTATGGCAACATCAAGAGAAATGACGGCAGGACGCGCATTGCCGTTGATATTCAATTTCACTATGCCTCTGTTGATGGGAAACCTGCTACAACAGACATACTCTCTGGTCGACGCGGCAATCGTAGGAAAATTCTTGGGTATTAATGCACTGGCCTCGGTAGGAGCAAGTACTTCGGTGATTTTCCTTATTCTTGGTTTCTGTAATGGATGTTGTGGAGGTTTCGGCATTCCTGTGGCGCAGAAGTTCGGAGCGCGGGATTACAGTACAATGCGTCGTTATGTATCGGTCAGTTTACAACTGGCAGCGGTGATGTCGGTGGTGATTGCGATAATTACGAGTATTCTGTGTGGAGATATTTTGCAGATAATGCGTACACCGGATATCATATTCCAGGATGCCTACTATTATTTATTGATAACGTTTATCGGAGTTCCCTGTACTTTCTTTTATAATTTGCTGTCCAGCATCATTCGTGCTTTGGGCGATAGCAAGACGCCTTTCTTCTTTCTGTTGTTTTCCACTATACTTAATATTCTGCTCGACTTGTTCTGTATCCTGGTATTAGATTGGGGAGTGGCGGGAGCCGCCATCGCTACGGTCTTTTCACAAGGCGTATCGGCTGTGTTGTGTTATGGATACATGATGCGCCGTTTTGACATATTGCGGGGAACACCGGATGAACGGAAGTTCAACGGCGCCTTGGCACGGACACTGATGTATATCGGTGTACCTATGGGATTACAATTCTCGATTACCGCTATCGGAAGCATCATGTTGCAAAGCGCCAACAATGCATTGGGAACTGCTTGTGTAGCCGCTTTTACTGCTGCCATGCGCATCAAGAT
>USSR01000389.1 GCA_900557355.1 uncultured Bacteroides sp. | reverse complement strand
AACGGCTCGCGCAGGCTTTGTATGCCGGCTTCCAGATGCAGCAACCCTTCGGGCAGACGCTTTAACTCCTCTTTCAGCTCTTCGGAAAGTAGGGCAGGGTGCATTTCCAGGTGGAAACGTATATCGGGGGCGAATTCAAGGAACAGTTCCAGCAGCTCCTTTGCCCGGCGGGTATTATAATTGAAAGTACGGTCGAGCACACGCACGTTCTTTATTCCGTGTCGGTGGATGATTTGCAGCCGTTCGCGGATTGCCTCGATAGACAGGGTGCGCACGGGTTTTTCTCCACCGCTGACGCAGAAGGCGCAGGTGTTGAAGCAGCCCCGTGTGGTTTCCAATTGCACGAAAGGTTTGCTCCAGTTGAAGAAACGGCTTTTCTCGGGTGGAATGAGGTGATGGAAGTTCAGCACGCGGGCGATGCCATTGTCGATGTAATTTCCGTGGGAGTCGAGGTAGCAGAGTCCGGGGATATTCTTCCATTCCGACGAATTGTTGCGGTGGGTTATCCATTGCGGGAATACTTCTTCGCCTTCTCCCCTGAACACGAAACTGACAAACGGGTTGCTGCGCAGGAAGAATTCGTTGTCTCCCAGGAATTCCGGTCCGCCCAATACGATGCAGCATTGGGGCAGCAGGGCTTTTACTCTTGAAATGATGTGCAATAGTTGCTCGTGATTGAACAACCAGACGGTGGCGGCAAGCAGGTCGGGACGGCGGCGGTAGATTTCGCCCGCTACCATGCCCACGTTCTCGTTGATGGTGGCGGATACGATGTCCCATTCGATGGCGTTGTCGTCGGCTATCTGTGCATGCAGTGCGGGGAGTGCCAGTGAGGAGTGGGCGTATGAACTGTTCAGGTCGAGCCAGAGTAACTTCATTTTATATAGGGTTGGGTTTACAAAAACGATTGCAAAGATAGTGAATGTATTTCTATTTGCTCTCTTTCTGTGCCCCCAATCCTTCGTCCCACCTGTATCCGGTGTACTTCTTTTTATTCTTCTTTACCTTCCGCAATCTTTATCCTGACACATTCGCTGGGAACCAGTGTCAGCAATTCATCCAGAAATTCACGGCTGCATTCCAGCAAAGTTTCCTGCGTCATTTCTTCTTTTGAAGCGGCAAAGAAGCGGAACAGATTATCAGAGTCGGGAAGTTTCACCACTGTATAAACTATATCCGTTGACTTTTCATTGTATTGCTGTGCCAGGTCGTCGGCTCTTGCCCAGAATTGAACTGCTTTGTCACCACTAATTTCTACGACTGCGATTAGTTTTTTGTTTGTTTCCATAATCATTTATTTTAGTTATACATGTTGTCATGCTATCTTTAGAGTAACAATTGAAACGTTTTTATGGTTTCCTGCATTTACCTTTTTTTACATAAGTAGATGTTCTTGATTAGCTTGCATTATGAATGATAATTTAGCCCTCTGTTATTATGTGAACTAATATCTCCCTATAAAAAGGGAAAATGTGAACATAAACAGTCGATATATAGACAGCATCCTTTTGCACTAACCCGCTAACTTTGCTTCCAAATATCAAATAATTGTTATGAGAAGGTTACTGTTCATTTTTTCCTTTTTCTGCCTGCCCGTTGCGAGTGCAGGCGCACAAGATACCCTGGCATTGGAAGACTGTCTGAAGATAGGCATTGAGAACAACCTGTCCCTGCAAAGTAAACGGAAAGAGATACAAAAGGGAAGGTATGGCATCTCCGAGAACCGGGCACGATTGTTGCCCCAAATCAATGGTTTTGCCAATTATAATGATAACATCGATCCGCCTGTCTCCGTTACCGACGGCTCAGTTTACGGCAATCCCTACAATGTGACTCATACCCTGCAATACAGTGCCAACGCAGGATTGCAGCTCCAAATGCCACTCTATAACCAAACCCTCTACACCAGCATCTCCATTGCGCGGACGATGGACGAGATGAACCGCCTCACCTACGAAAAGGCGAGGGAAGACCTCATCCTGCAAGTCTGCAAAATGTATTACCTGGGGCAGGTCACCGCCGAGCAAATCGCACTGATAAAAGCCAATATCACCCGTCTTGAAGAATTGCAGAACATCACGCAGGCCTTCTATGACAACGGAATGGCAATGGAAGTCGATGTGAAACGGGTGAACATCAATCTCGAAAACCTGAAAGTACAGTATGACAATGCACAGGCCATGCTGGAACAACAACTGAACCTGCTGAAATACATCATCGATTATCCCGCAGAAAAGCAAATAGCCTTAGTGCCGGTGAATACCGAAACCATCACCCCCGTAGCATTGACCGGACTTTCGGAGAACTTATATGAACTCCAACTGCTGCAATCGCAACGGCAACTGGCCGAGCAGCAAAAGAAGATGATTGGTTACAGATACATCCCTTCCCTGAATCTGACGGGCAACTGGATGTTTTCCGCTTACACCGATAAGGCTTACCACTGGTTTCATTCCGGTCCTTCCGGTCATTGGTACCGTTCCTATGGCCTGGGCCTCTCGCTGCGTGTCCCCATTTTCGATGGTCTGGACAAACGCTATAAAACCCGCAAGGCCGTCATTGATATCGAAAACATCAAACTGGCACAGGAGAACACCCGCAAGAATTTGCAGACCCAATACCTGAATGCCACCAACGACCTGATGAACAACCAGCGGAATTTCAAAAAGCAGAAAGATAATTATTTGCTCGCCGAAGATGTGTATACCGTCACTATGGACCGATACCGCGAAGGCATCACCTCAATGACCGAAGTGCTGCAAGACGAAATGCGGATGAGCGAAGCCCAGAACAACTACATCAGCGCCCACTACAATTATCGGGTGACCAACCTTATGTTGCTGAAACTGACCGGGCAAATAGAATCATTAGTCAAATAACAAGTTAATCAATAACATCCGAATATGGAAACAGTAGAAAACAATAGCGCATCCAGTACGCATCAGGAGAAAGCAAAGAAGTTGAGAAAATTACGCCGTTGGCAAGTCGTAATCAGCCTGTTGGGAATAGGTGTCATGATTTGGGGAGTCATACAGGTGGTCTGTCTCTTCCTGGATTACAAGCAGACCGAAACCAGCAACGATGCCCAAATAGAACAGTATATATCTCCTGTCAACCTGCGTGCCTCGGGTTATATCAGGAAGATTTATTTTACCGAACACCAGGAAGTTCGCAAGGGAGACACCTTGCTTGTATTGGACGACCGTGAATATAAAATCCGCGTTATGGAAGCCGAAGCCGCCCTGAAGGATGCACAGGCAGGTGCCACCGTCATTGGAGCCACCTTGCAGACTACGCAAACCACCGCATCCGTCTACGATGCTTCCATCTCTGAAATAGAAATCCGCTTGGCCAAACTGGAGAAGGACCGCCAGCGTTATGAAAATCTGGTGAAACGGAACGCTGCAACTCCCATTCAGTTGGAGCAGATAGAAACAGAATATGAAGCCACACACAAGAAACTGGAAGCTGTGAAGCGTCAACGGAAGGCGGCTCTCTCGGGAGTGAACGAAGTGTCTCATCGCCGTGAGAGTACCGAGGCTGCCATCCAACGGGCAACGGCTGCCTTGGAAATGGCTAAGCTGAACCTGTCTTATACAGTGGTCGTAGCCCCTTGCGACGGAAAGTTGGGACGCCGTGCCTTGGAGGAAGGTCAATTCATCTCGGCAGGGCAGACCATCACTTACATCTTGCCCGATACGCAGAAGTGGATTGTTGCCAATTATAAAGAAACCCAGATTGAGAATCTGCATCTTGGGCAGGAGGTGGTTATCACGGTGGATGCCATCAGCGACAGAGAATTCACAGGAACTGTTACGGCTATTTCGGGGGCTACGGGTTCTAAATATTCGTTGGTTCCCACCGATAATTCTGCCGGAAACTTTGTGAAGATACAACAGCGCATACCGGTTCGTATCGATTTCACCAATCTCTCCAAAGAAGATAATGGGAAACTGGCGGCAGGTATGATGGTAGTTGTGAAAGCTAAACTCTGACGCCATGCCCTCGTACCCTAAAAACTATCCCTTCTACAACTGGGTGCCTAAACCGGTAGGCATCATCATCATGTTGTTGCTCTTTATCCCCATCCTTACGGTGGGTGGCGTTTACTCTGTCAACAGTACCGAGATGATGAGTGGACTGGGCATCATCTCCGAGCATATTCAGTTCACTAATTTCGTCACTTCTATCGGAATGGCGGCTTTCGCTCCTTTCCTGTATCGCTTGATGCGTATCCGCCGGGAGAAGATGATGTGTCTGGCGGGGTTCTCGCTCATGTATGTCTTTAGCTATATCTGTGCGGAGACGGACAGTATATTTATTCTGGCGCTTTGCAGTCTGCTCATGGGCTTCTTGCGGATGGTGTTGATGATGGTCAATCTGTTTACGCTTATCAAGTACGCTGCCGGAATGGAAGCTACCCGTAACATCACTCCGGGACTGGAACCTGATGATGATAAGGGTTGGAATAAACTGGATATTGACCGATGCGTCAGCCAACCGGGTATTTACCTGTTCTTTATGATTTTAGGGCAATTGGGCACATCGCTAACGGCATGGCTGGCTTTTGAGTATGAATGGCAGTATGTGTATTATTTTATGATGGGTACTGTGTTGCTTTCCATTTTGGTTATCTTTATCACAATGCCTTATCATAAGTTTGCTACGCGCCGTTTTCCTATCAACTTCAGGCAGTTCGGCAATGTGGCGGTGTTCTGCATTACATTGGTGTGCATCACTTATGTGCTGGTTTATGGCAAGGTCCTGGATTGGTATGATGATGCGTCCATCCGCACTGCCACATTGGTTGCGGCTGTATCTGCCTGTATCTTTTTCTATATGGAGAAGAACCGCCATTCACATTACTTCCTGTTGGATGTCTTTAAGTTACGTACCATTCGTATGGGTATTTTGCTTTATCTGTTACTGATGATATTCAATTCGAGTGCTATGTTTGTCAATGTGTTTACGGGCATCGGGATGAAACTGGATAATTACCAGAATGCGACATTGGGCAACTGGTGTATGGCAGGGTATGCGATTGGTGCTATCTCTTCTATGATATTGGGCTCTAAAGGAGTGCATTTCAAGTATCTGTTTGCAGCCGGTTTCCTGTTTCTCGGATTGTCGGCGGTATTCATGTACTTCGAAGTGCAGAGTGCCGGATTATACGAGCGGATGAAGTATCCGGTCATTATCCGTGCCACCGGCATGATGTTCCTTTATGCCTTGACTGCTGCCTATGCTACGCAACGCATGCCCTATAAGTACCTTTCTACTTGGATTTGCGTCATGCTTACCGTGCGTATGGTGTTGGGACCCGGCATCGGAGGTGCTCTTTACTCGAATATATTGCAGGAGCGTCAGCAGCATTATGTCACTCGCTATGCACAAAATGTGGATATGCTTCATCCCGAGGCTTCCGCTTCGTTTACTCAGACTGTTCAAGGCATGCAATATCAGGGAAAGAGCAAGCAGGATGCAGTCAATATGGCGGCAATGTCTACCAAAGGGCGGATTCAGGTGCAGGCCACCCTGTCGGCTGTAAAGGAAATGGCTGGCTGGACTATATACGGTTGCCTTATTTGCATGATATTTGTATTGATTATTCCTTATCCTAAACGGAAATTGCTAACTTAGCGCTGTTTTTCAATATAACCCGTGATATTATGGATACTCAGCAGGAACGTTTGTCTCGTCTTAACCATGCATTGTTAAGTGGAGAGGATGTTTGTAGTTCGGAAGGTATGCTTCATGATTTTCCTGAGTCATTGAAGAAACCGTTTCAAGTAAATGGAGTAGGGCTGGTGGTTTGCCGTCAGGGAAGTTTTATGTTTACTCTGAATCAGAAGGATTTTTCGGCCAAAGCGAATGAGACTCTCTTTATTCCCGGTGGTTCTGTCTTTCAGGTTGCCCGTCAGTCGGAAGATGCGGAAGTTTTTATTCTTGTCTACCAGACAGATCCGATACGTGACATTATAGGTAATTGTGTGACTTCTATGCATCTCTATTCGCAGCTTGCCACGGAGCCATGCTACGTATGGAGCACAGGTGAAGAGAATGAAGTCCTGAAATATATGTCTCTTCTGGACAATACTTTACGGATAGAGGAAAATACATTCAATCACTATGAACAGAAGTTGTTATTGTTGGGACTGACGTATCGGCTTTGCTCCATTTATAATCGTAAACTTATCACTCAAAGAGCCTCGGTAGGACATAAGCACGATATTTTCATACGGTTGATTCAGTTGATTGAAATGCATTACATGGAGCAGCGTGGCGTGGAGTTTTATGCAGATAAACTTTGTTTGTCGCCTAAGTATCTCTCTGTACTGTCCAAGTCGATTTGTGGATATACGGTGCAGGAGCTGGTGTTCAAAGCCATTATCCGTAAGAGCATTTCGTTGCTTAAGAACACGCAGAAGAGCATACAGGAAATATCTGATTACTTCAACTTTCCTAATGCTTCCTACTTCGGTACGTTTTTCAGGAAACAGACAGGGACATCTCCGCAGCAGTATCGGAGAAAATAATCCTCTAAAAAAAACTGATATATAGCAAAAAAAAGGAAAATCATTACTGAAATTCCTCTTTCTTTTGGGGTGACTGATGGGACTCGAACCCACGACATTC
>USSR01000388.1 GCA_900557355.1 uncultured Bacteroides sp. | reverse complement strand
GAGCCCACGCCAATGTGCCACCATACTGAGAAACCAGCGGTAGAACAGCTCCCTCCAATACGGATTATTGCACGGTACAAGATCGGCAAGCGCCCGAATGCGGTCTTTTCCGTCCCAATGCCCCACATTACAAAGGTATTCTTCAACAGGAGCGTACAAAGACACATACTCTGATGTCAAATAACGCTCCACGTCACGGTCCCAGGCACGAATCCCCTCTTTCAGGGCATTAATCGCCACCGTATTGCGTACCCTCCGATCCACCGGTCTGAAATAGAAATGAATGGAATCACGCTGACGATATTCCAAATCGTTCAACACCGTGTTATAACGAAACTCATAGCGCCGTTCCATAAACTCTTCCAGACGCAGAGCGGTATCCTGCTCCGGAGTCAAAATAGTTTTAGAGCCAAAGCCCTTAGACTCTTGGTAAATATTATGAACCATGGTACGTACCGTTTGCTCCTCTGCCTGTGCATAATAATGAATGATCGTCTGCCTCACAACTTCCTCTTCCGGTATGCCCGCCTTATAGCAATACTCCGCAAGGCGGACAAGCAACGGTTGGAGATTATCTCCCCGTCGCCAGTTCTCCATATCCCGGAGCGCCTTATCGAGGGCAGTTTCAAAAAGCATGGTGAAGGTCTGCGACGTTTCAAACCCAGGTTCCAGCCTCAGCAACGGATTTTTCTCAGCCAACTGCCGTTGCCGGAAGGTCTGTTCGCCGGGCATGGAGAATGGCTGTTCCAGACAGAAAGGTACCGCATGAGGATTGTATCCGGGATGTTCATCAAGCGTCATCCGGCAGCTTTGCATCAGTGAAGGCTCTTTCATGGCAATGGGAAACGGGAACAACGGCTGATAACAACTCACCGCCAAGCGATAGGCATGGGCATGAAACAATGCGGCTTCCTGTTCACGCTTCGGTAAGCTTCCATCCGGTAAGGCGAAACATACCCATATCTTCACACTCCTTCCACTGGAACCGCAAAAAGCAGCAAACGTTTGAGGAAGCAGCATCGCCTGACGTTTCACCAGTTCAGCTTCCGCCAATCCAGCTAGCTTCTTCACTTCAAGCTGAACCAGACCATTGTATTGTTTCATTCTTCGCCCTCTGTCTTTAGTGCGGGCATACTCCACGGCAGGATAGATACGTGGAAGTTTGTCAATATAGGCAAATGTGGAACCAGTACCTTCCAACTGAGGCATAACAGTTCGTAACCCGGTTACGTACCCATCTCTGGTTTCCGTTTTCATCTTCTCCATCAGCACATCGGCATCATAAATGGTCATCATCTCTCTGCCTGTATCTTTGTCATGTCTTATTGAAGTGATTTTCATATCATTATCTGTTATGAATTTTATTTATATAGTATAATTCCTTTAAGGAGTTACAAAGATACTGTTCCTAAAAGCGAAAGTCAAGTATTTGAGCATATTATTCTGCATTTATTTCAAAAAAGTTCAGCCCATCCATTTGACAGCAAAAGCTTCAATAATAATTGAGAAATAAACAGGGAATCACTTGACTTTGCCCTGCTTATTTTGTATCTTTGTAGTAAGTCCTATTGGGTGTTAACCTTGGTTAACAGGCTTGTCAACCTTGGCTAACAAGCCGATCAACCAACGTTGACAGACCTGTTAACCAAGGTTGACATCCAATCATACCTAAGAGTAAACGGGATGTTCCTTAGGAGGAAACAGAATAGTCCCTAATGTAAAACAAATTAATACCTTATAATTAAAACAAGCAACTATGGCAATCTTATTTGAATGGTACGAAAACCCGGTGGCTCCCAACCAGCCACAAGAAGAAACAAAACTTCATGCACGCATCACCCTGAATGGAAAAACAGGAACTGACCGATTGCGACGCAAAATCCAGGAACGTTGTTCACTGACGGAAACAGATGTATCCGCCGTGCTCGACGCTCTGTCTCATGCGATGGGTGAAGAACTGGCAGAAGGTAGGCAGGTACATCTGGATGGTATCGGTTACTTCCACCCTACACTGACCTGCACGGAAGAAATAAAAGAAGATACAAAACGGAAGAATACGAAAGTAAGGCTGAAAGGCATCAGATTTCGTGCCGATCAGGATCTGAGGAGTGAAATCGGAAATGTGAAACTAAAGAATATAAAACACAATGGACACTCCAACAAATTATCGGACGAAGAAATAGACCGCCGACTGACCATCTACTTCAGTCAACACCACATGATGACAAGAAGTGACTTTCAAAGGATATGCGGCATGATGAAATCGACTGCAATGGGGCATATCCGCCGTTTACGCGGGGAAGGAAAGCTAAAAAACATCGGATTACAGACTCATCCAATATATGCGCCAAACGTGGGATATTACGGTATAACAGAAGAAGTTACAATGTAAAACTGCAAAAATCAGGCGTGAGAGTAAACCACTTACTCTCACGCTTTTTTTACTCTCACTCACACTTAACATTCTAATTATCACCTACCTATTCCCAAAGTGAGAGTAGTGAGAGTAAATTGATACTAACTTTTAATTGTAACTTAAGCAATCAGTAAATTATTGTTAATTCCCCTTTCATACATCGAACCATGTTTCAAAGATTATGTTGTTACAAATGAACAGCAACCTTAATTATGAATTTAAAACAATGAGTTATGAAGAAGAGAATTAAATTTTTAAAGAAAGAATTGCTACTACGCTAATAAACGGGATTCGCGAAAAGCAAACAATAAATATGCAACCTAACCCTCCCGCTTTATTCCTGAAAAGAGCAAACAAATAAACTACTTCAGGGCATATAATATTTTTATTGTATCAACCATTAATGCATTTTAATTATGAAAAAATCAATTATTTTATCAGCATTTGTTTTGGCAGCATTGACTGCAAGTGCCCAGACTACCGTACAAGGCAGCAAATTTACAGACAATTGGTCTGTAGAACTAAAAACCGGTATTATAACTCCTGTAAGCCACAGTGCTTTCTTCAAGAATGCCCGCCCGGCTTTGGGAATTGAGTTTACCAAGCAACTGACTCCTGTTTTCGGACTGGGGATTCAAGGCATGGGATATATAAACACCTCGAACAGCAAGACAGCTTTCGATGCCTCAGACCTTAGTTTATTGGGTAAGGTCAACCTGATGAACCTGTTCGCAGGCTATACAGGTACTCCGCGCATATTCGAAGTAGAGGCCGTAGCTGGTGCGGGATGGCTGCACTACTACATGGACGGCCCTGGAGATATGAATTCCTGGTCCAGCCGTTTCGGAATGAACTTCAACTTCAATCTCGGAGAAGCTAAAGCTTGGACGATAGGAGTCAAACCGGCACTGGTATATGATATGCAAGGCGAACACAACCGTAGCCGATTCAATGTGAACAATGCCGCCTTTGAACTAACGGCAGGTGTAGCTTACCACTTTGGTGGTAGCAACGGAAGCCATCACTTCACCTTGGCTAAACTCTATGATCCGGCCGAGATAAGCGACTTGAACAATTCTATCAATAATCTTCGCTCACAAGTGAATGAGAAGAATGGTCAGATCAATGTTGACGCACAGAAGATCAGTGCATTGCAACAAGAGGTCAACAATTTACAGAATCGGGCAGTTCCTGTTGAAACAATAGTGGAAACCAGCCGTATTCCGGAATCCATTGTTAAGTTCAAACAAGGTAAATCTACAGTCGATGCCTCTCAGTTGCCAAATGTGGAACGTGTGGCTTCTTACATGAAGAAACACGCAAATACAACAGTAGTGATTAAGGGATACGCTTCACCGGAAGGTAGTGCCGAAGTCAACGCAAGAATAGCTAAAGCGCGTGCTGAAGCAGTAAAGACAATCTTGGTGAATAAGTATAAAATCAACCCGTCACGTATTACTGCCGAAGGTCAGGGAGTGGGTGACATGTTCACAGAACCGGATTGGAACCGGGTTAGTATCTGTTCTATTATTGAAGATGCCAAATAAACAAAATTAAAAATGGCCTACTTGTGCTTAAGCATAGGTAGGCCATTTTTTTATTCTATTATTTAAAGTATACTACAGGATGATTCAACATAGAAATCTGACTGTCTTTCAGTTTCAATACTTTCTTCGCATCATACACATAGCTCCCTTCGGGTAATATCACGTATAGATGATTTCTGATAAAAACAAAAAACTCTTCTCTTCGAAAAATCTGAAAAACAGAAAAAAAGCATTATACTTGCAATCTAAAAACACACTAATAGCTGACTAAGATTATCATGTTATTAAATCTAACAGAAGAACAAATCATACAATTAGCCCCGGATGCAGCCTCCGTAAAAGCCGGAAAAGGGTTGGCGACAAGAGCCAAGTGGGTGTTGCTGGAACACAGTGACCGTGCTATCTGGGGGCATTGCCAAGGAAGTGGGAAAACTCCATACCAGACCGTAATCGATACAAAAAACGTAGCATTCAAATGTTCGTGCCCCAGCCGGAAGTTCCCATGCAAGCATGGATTGGGACTCTTATTTCTATATGCCGCACAGGCTGAGCTGTTCAAAGAAGCGAACGAACCGGAATGGGTGACTTCCTGGCTTTCCAAGCGGGAAGAAAAAGCCGAGAAGAAGGAACAGAAAACCAAAAGCGACACGCCTGTAGATGAAGCGGCACAAGCCAAACGTCAGGCTATGCGCCACCAAAAGGTGCTGAACGGTATTGATGAACTGGAAATTTGGCTGAAAGACCTGCTACGCAACGGATTAATCAATATACCGGAACGGGCTTATACTCTTTTCGACGGTATTGCCCGCCGTATGGTCGACGCCCAAGCTCCCGGACTTGCCAATCGGTTAAAAGCCATTCAGGAAATAAACTTCTACGAGGAAAGTTGGAAATACAAGTCAACCGACCAACTCGGAAAACTCTACCTCCTGATGAAGAGTTACCGGAACCTGGACCTGCAACCGGAAGAATGGCAACAGGAAATCCGCACACAGATAGGTTATCCGCAAGCAAAAGAAGATGTGCTGGCGGGTGAAACAATTACCGACCAGTGGCTGGTACTCCATAAGAGGAGTCAGAAGATAAACGAGCTGAATAATGATATTTACTGGCTATACGGATGCCTGAGCAATCGCTTCGCCATCTATCTCAGTTTCACAGCTCCCGGAACCTTGGCGGAATTCAATCTTGTTCCCGGCAGTACCTACGACGGAAAACTCTGTTATTATAAAGGAGTGGGCAGTTTTCGCGCCTTGTTCAAAGAATGTGAATTATCCGAAGAAGCGGTTACCCCGCATTTCTGTGCGAATCTGCAAGAAGCAACTGCCCGATACAGAGAAGTCCTGCAACAGAACCCATTTGCCGAAAATGTACCTGTATTAGTAGAAAATCTGCGACTGGCTGTTCAAAGGAAACAACTCTGTGTGCAGGATACAAACAACGAACTGATGCCTGTGCAGATGCAGGATATCACCCGAACAGACATCCTGTCCATCACGGGTGGAAAGCCGTTTGCCGCCTTCTTTCTGGCAGACGCCAATTGCTGGGAGCTAAATTCAATGTGGTATCAATCTGACTATTATATTTGGAGAGATGAACGTAACTGAACCAATCATAAATGCAGCTTTACTGGGAACTGCTACCAAAGAATTCACCCCGTCCGGCTTCCCGGAAGCACTGGAAGAGAACTTCTGCCTCCTTCAGGAAAAAGCCGAAGATACGGAAGACGCTTTCTATCAGATAGCAGCGTTAACCTTCGCCTATCAGCGTGCCGGAACAGAACCGCAGTCCGCCGAAGAAACCACTGCCATCAGTGAGGCTCCGGAAGACAGTCTGCCTTACTTCGACCGTTCCGTTGGCGAAATGCTCGTCCAAATGGTGAACGAGCGCAACCGATACCTCTTATTATATGCTTACCGGAAAGCAGTACAATGCAACAAGCTGATTCCACCTTTCTATCTGCGCCCGTTAATCTTCCGAGCCTACGACCGCAATAACCCCGACAAGCACGAAGAACAGTCATTGCTCTCTTTGCTGACAGGAAACCGTGGTCGCTGGCTACTCCCGCACATGGAACTTCCCGACTGGGGAGACACCGGAAACGAGACTTGGGAAACGGCTTCGCACGAAGAACGGAAACGGATGTTGCAACGTCTGAGAAAGGAAACCCCGGAACAAGGACTTGCCTTGTTGCAAACCGAATTGAAAAATGAGTCCGCCGCCCACCGTGACGAACTGATACAATGCCTACGCACCAATCTGAGTAAAGCGGATGAAAACTTCTTGCAAGAGATTGTCACTACCGACCGAAGCAGTAATGTAAAAGAAACTGCCCGTCGCCTGTTATGCAGTCTGCCCGACTCAGAACTGGTAAAAACATACTGTGACCTGCTGCGTGGAAAACTTCATTATAAAATGTTACTGGGCTGGTCATACGATAAAATCACCTTTACACCTGAAATGAAGAAATTGGGCTTGGAAGAGGTCAGTTCCAACAAAAAAGAAAAAGACGAAGAGTTTCTGCTCCGTCAGCTCGCCGAACGTGTACCGCTCAGTTTCTGGGCAGAGTTCTACGACTGTTCACCGGAGAAAGCCGCCGCAAAACTGGCAAAGAAACCACCATTCGGTTCCTACTTCAACTTATGCCAGCCGATAGAAAACTTCGGTGACAATCG
>USSR01000387.1 GCA_900557355.1 uncultured Bacteroides sp. | reverse complement strand
CTCTTCCGATAATGCAAGGAATAGCAGATAATGTCCCATACATTCAGTCGGTAGAGAAAGAGGCTGCTTATGATCTTCATGAAGGGATTCATATAACCGACGTTACTTTTACATATTGTGCACATCCTACCCGTATGTTGATAGCAGAGATTGACTTGACTAAAAATGTAACGATTGCAGTTTCTACTCCTGATAATAAACCCGAAGTCGGGATACTAAAACAACAAGTGAAAGTGCAAGCGGAAAAGGCGGAGGCTAGCGGGAGAAAAGTGTTGTTAGGAACGAATGGTGATTATTATTCGCAGTCGAAAACGGACGATACATGGATACCGGGTGGTTTAGTCTATAAAGACGGCGTTGCGCTTTGGACTAAACTGGGATGGGAAGCCGACCATGCTTTTTATTTGTTGGATGACGGAACAGCCCATATCACGCCTGTTGAAGAGTTTAATGCTGTGAAAGACCATGTCCGGGATGCTCTCTCCGGTTGGCAACGTTTGCTTATAGACGGACAGTTGGCTGGTAAATTCACGGTTAATGATAATGCGATGCAGTTTCATCCCCGTACATTTGTCGGAGTATCTAAAGATAATAAGAAGGTATATCTGTTTGTGATTGACGGACGCCAACCGGAATATTCCAATGGCATGCTTCTGGAAGACATGATGCTGTTATGTCAGGGAGCCGGGTGTTATCAGGCATTGAATCTTGATGGCGGAGGTTCTACAACGATGGTGCGCAGGGTGGAACAAGCGGGAAGTCCTGTCTCTTTTGAAATAATGAATACCCCTTCTGATGTACCATCGAGAGCAGTATTGAATGGATTGCAAGTCATTGAAAAGAATAACTAAAAGTAGAATATTATGAGAAAATATATTAGTCCTCACTATTTGTTGAGTGGATTATTGGGAATGCTGGCGCTTGTCTTGTCCGTTTCGTGTGACGACACAGATGTGGTGCGCAGGGTAGATCCCCAAATAGAAGTACAGGCTGACCTTTTTACGGGTCCTGCCGCTTCACGGCAAGTATTGCCGCTTCATTCTACTTATCCATGGTTTGCAGAAGCGTCTGCTTCTTGGATTAAGTTGCAACGTTATCGTGGACAGGCTTTGCTGCCGGACTCCATTGTTACGGAAATAGACGAAAATCCAAACATGGAACCGCGTGAAGGCTGGATTGAAATCCGTCTGATGGACCAGATGTCTACTCGTATTGTAGTCAAGCAGAATGGACGTGGTTCTCTTATCACTTTACAGAAAAAAATAATTTATTTTAATGTAAATGGCGGAGAAACAATCTTGGATGTAATAACGGACAAGGACTGGACTACCGATGTACAACAGGAAGATGGGTTTACTTTTACGAAGATTGACAAGAACCACTTGAAAGTAAAAGTTGCTCCGAATACTACAGGTCGTGAATTGAAGAAGGTGGTGACACTAACAGATACAGAGAAGACTATAAAAACTGAACTGACTGTCATTCAGACTAACGTAGAGAAAATGTTGTCTATTTCGTTAACAGAAGCTGATAAAGACAGATTGGTTGTCAAGGCTGGTGAAAATATAGATATGCCGGTTTCCTTAAATGTCGGCTATGACTGTGTTGCGTCCGAAAGTTGGATAAAAGTATTGGCAACTCCACCGTTTGAAGGAGATATTGTACAGGATATCATGATAAAGATAGCTATAGATCCCAATACAGGAGATGAAGAACGTAATGGATATATTGTAGTGAAAAATTCCGGAGACGTTACTGATGTTTCGGATACCTTATTTATCTCACAACGTGCTTGTAATCAGATAGTCTATGTGAAAGCAGGTGCATCTGGTGACGGTACAAGCTGGGAAAGGGCTTTCGGTACAGTAGAAGAGGGGCTGGCGGCATGTACGGATTATGGTAGCATGGAGCTTTGGATAGCGGAAGGTGAATATCATTTGAAGAGCTGGACTTATCTTAAGAAAGGAGTTAATACGTATGGAGGATTTAATGGTACGGAAAATAAACTGAAAGACAGGGATATGACCAAGAAATCTACTCTTGTCGCTGCACCTGCCAATACCTGGCCTTCAATATATGGTAATGTTTTGTCTGCCGGTGTTCATTGCTATGTGGACGGATTCGTATTTACAGGTTCAAATGTTACTCAAGGAGAAGGTTCTGTGGCTTTCTGGGGTGGTTGGATTCTAAGGAATTGTATGATAAGAAATAATAAGTCTTATAGAGATGCCGGTGGTGCTTTCTTTAATGTAACGTTGATTAATTGTTTGATTTGCAATAATACGACTGCTGATAACGGATCGGCAAAGGCAACTTCTTCTATTGTTAATGCGCAGGAGGGTACGCGATTGTATAATGTGACCATTGTGAATAATGAAAGTAGCGGGAGCAGTAGTGGCTTGCGTATAAATCGCGGTGCTGTATATAATTCCGTTATTTGGGGCAATGTGCATAAAATCGGTACGAATCATCAAGGATATTTGGATGTAAATAAGAGCACCCTTTTCGTAAATAATGCAATACAGGGAGGTCTTGTCTATAATGGTGGAAATACGCCAAGTTCAACCGAAGGGTGTATCATCTTGAATGCGAGCAATGCAGCTGCCGACGGACCTGGTTTTATGGATGCCGGTTCGGGTGATTATCAGTTGCAGTCTACTTCGCCTTTGATTGATGCCGGTTCAAATCCGGGGGTTCAAAGTGCTTGGGATATTATTGGCAATAAGCGTATCTGGGGTGAGAAAATAGACATAGGAGCTTTTGAATACATTACAAAAGAATAGTTTCAGATAACTATAAGAAGAGGGCGATGGTGCCGATAGATTCAGCTACTGTCGCCCTTTTTATTAAAGATACAGATAGCTAAAGGTGAGTAAATGTGTGGTATTATTATAAAATATGGAATGGTTATTAGTCTGTTGAGCTGCATCGCTCATCAAACTATGGCACAATATGCAGGGAAAGTTTTTGTCGATGAAAACAAGAATGGACTTTTCGACAAAGGAGAAAAATTGTTGCAAGATGTATCAGTCTCTGATGGTTTGAACGTAGTGTCTACAGATTCAGATGGCACCTTCAGACTGCCGGGACATACTCGTGCGCATTTTCTTTTTATAACTACTCCTTCCGGATATAAAACGGACAATGCATACTATCGACCGATAGAGACGGGACGTATGGAATATGATTTTTCTGTATATCCTTGTCGGAATGGTATTCTGGCAGATGGAACCCATCGGTTTATACATATTTCAGATACGGAGATTCGTGGAAAAGAAGGTAATCAAGAGTGGGTAGATAATCTTTGTGATTACTCAAATAATGAGAAAATAGCTTTTATCGTACATACAGGAGACATTTGTTATGAAGCAGGTTTGAATAGTCATATTCAACTGTTGAATACGTCTTTAATGGAAGATACACAGGTATTCTATGGTATGGGTAATCACGATTTAGTCAAAGGAGGTTATGGAGAAGAGCTTTTCGAGAAGATTTACGGACCCACTTTTTATTCTTTTGAAGTAGGAAATATACATTATGTCATGACTCCCATGCTTCATGGGGATTATTCGCCTTACTATACGAAAGAAGATGTATATCATTGGTTGAAGAATGATTTGGCTCATACTGATAAGAGGAAATCTGTGATTGTCTTTAATCATAGTATATCAGAAGATACATTGTCTTTTAAGTATGGTATTAGTGACACAGAATATATAGATCTACCGGCAGCCGGTTTGAAAGCTTGGCTATATGGACATTGGCATGTGAACAAAATGTAAAGACATGAACCGACAGGGGTATATACGATTTGTACGCCTTCGCCTGCTTGTGGGGGAATAGATCATGCGCTTTCTTCTTTCCGGGTGCTGACAGTTGATGCGAAAGGCGGACTGACTTCAGAGTTGCGCTACAGTTATCTCTCTCCTTTTTTGCATATCGTGTCATTGGAAAATGGGCAGGTACCTGTGCTGCCTTCGGGCAGTGTCCCCCTATCTGTTAATGCTTATTATACAGCATCGCCAATACGTTCTATACGCTATTGGTGTGAATATGAGGGACGAAAAGTCGTATCGGATAAGTTTTTGGTACGTCAAAGTGATTTTAATTGGTATGATGAGATTCCCTTGTTTTCTCGATGGAAGAATCGGCGAATAACGGTAGTAGTTGAAGCGATTTTCAATAATGGAGAAGTAAAGCAAACTAGACGTTCGGTTCTATATGGAAAACCTATAGAACAACAGCAGCGTTTGAGGTTGACATGGGTTAAAAATATAGGTGCTTCCGTATATATGTCTGCTCCTTTGGTTTATCAAGAATGTGTTTTCATGGCCTCTGTGGATGATAATATGTCGGGAAAAGCATCCGTTGTGTGTATAGATGCTCAGAGTGGAACCATTCGTTGGCGATATTCAGTTCGTGGTTCGGTACGTAGCAGTATAGCTGCTTCTGAAGGATTGGTTTTTGCCCAGGATGTATATGGAAACTTGTATGCGATTGATGCGGAGAACGGAACATTGGTTTGGGGGAAAAATTTGAGGACAGGAATACTCCCTCCTTTGGATGACGGATTGGCAGCGGTTGGCAAAGTGTTGTATGCAGGAACGGGGAAATCATTGTATGCATTCCATGCACCTACTGGTAAACAACTTTGGAAAAATGAGGCCTGGACAAGAGGAGAGGGATGCGTGGCTACACTTTCTTTTGGACAGAATGTTTTGATTGGGCATGCTAACTGGAAAGGATTATATGCTAACGATGCGACTACCGGTTGTTTGTTGTGGGAGAACAAAGATGTTGAACTAATCTATCGTTCAGCTTCAGTTACTTGGGTGGAGAATAACGTATATCTTCTTTCTTCTCATTCATTGTTCATTTTGGATCCGACAACAGGAAAGATCATTTTACGTAAGAAGTTAGGCTGTTCGGTCGATGTGAATTCAACTCCTTTGGTTACTGAATCTGAAATTATATTTGGAACAGCTAATAATGGAATAATAGCTTTAGATCGTCAGACTTTAGATGAAAAATGGCATTTTAAAACGGGGCCATCCTTAATTTATTCATCTCCTTATTCCATACCACCGTCTTCCACAGTGGAAACAACACCTGTATTGATGGGTGATACCGTGTTTATGGGTGCTTCCGATGGAATACTCTATGCGCTGAACCGTACAGATGGTAAGTTAGTGGGGAGATTTAAAACAGGTGTCCCCATATTCTCTTCGGTTGCCGTATTGGGAAATGCATTGTACGTTGCCGATTTTGCAGGTAATGTATATAGATTTATATTAAATAAAACATTGTAATAATGATCAGAAAATATTTGTATTTTATACTTTCAGTTTTCGCAATATGAAGATGATATGTATGTTCAGTTGACTTTCATGGAAACGATGGATAAATACGGGATGGATGCTCCGGCCAAAAAATATCAGGAGTTATTGGCTAAAGCTAACTATAAGCTATGGCATGCTAATGTGCAGGCTCGTAAAAACTTCCATGATAGTATATTTCCACCGCAATCAGGACATCCCGACTACAATCTTCATGCGGATGATATTGACTTTCAGATTGAGGCTGATTATATAGGTTTTATGTGTCCGGGGATGCCGCAAACGGCCAATAAAATGGCTGATAAAATAGGGCATATTATGAACTGATTCAGATTGTAATCCTTCAAATGCAGTTGCCCTTTTAGGAGTTATGAAGGGATTTAGTGGTTTGCCGGTTGATTATCAGAAGGCAGTGAAACAAATGGGAGATTCATTATTTCTACATACTAGTTATTCTTTTCATTCTGCCGTAAAAAGAACAATGGAATATGCTCAGGATATAATCATTCAGAATGAAGGAAAAGTGATGGAGAAAGAAGTAATGATTGTGCGGCAGCAACCTGTAGCTTTTCCGATGGAAGATGCTTTTCAAGGAGTGGCTTTTCATAAAAGATTGAATATGAGTGATCCGGGATGGAATTTGAGCGGTTCGTGGATGATGGATAAGGATAAGTCCGCTATATTTAGCAATAAAGCGGGGGATGAACTTAGTCTGAATTTTGAAGGGACGGGAGTATCTATTGAAGGGTGGTGGATAAAAGAAGGTGGTAAAGCCGACGTATATATTGACGGAGTATTGAAAGGCACCATTGATTGTTTCTTTTATTATGCGAATCAAGAGCATCGGGGGATTAATATTTTCCATATTTTGAATTTGCCGCAAGGCAAGCATTCTGTAAGATTAGTCGTAAAGGGAGAAAAAAGGGCAGAATCAGCAGACTGTGTGATAGGAGTGACTGGAGCCGTTATTTTTAGGGCAAGCGGGGAACTCTAGAGAATAATATTTATTGAAATCCAGTATGGGATAAGCTATTGTTTCCCATACTGGTTTATTGGTAGTCTCTCTATATAGAACCGGACAATTCCTTCACACTTAGTTAGAAGAAATATTCATTGGTTAGAAAGAATATTGTACCAGCATATTCAACCGGTTAGCATGACGGGTTGAAGAACTGAAATCAGTACGCCATCCTCTCAAATACTCAACGCCGACTTGCAGGTTACTGCTTACATTCCAAAAAGCATTGGCTACCAGATATTGTCCTTTGCGATAGGATTCCGGATTTTCACTTGGATATCCGTTT
>USSR01000386.1 GCA_900557355.1 uncultured Bacteroides sp. | reverse complement strand
ACCGATAGAGCCCGTGGGGATTACTTCTACTTGTTCGACGCTTTCGTCTCCCATTTTCATGATAGAACCCTTGCCGAAGCTCTTTTCTATCTTGTCCATAGCTGCCTGCAAAGCTTTCAGCTTTTCGCTTGGTGCTATTTTATTTTCGTTCTCAAAATTAAGTTCGTCTTTCTTTGCCATCTTTATGTTTACGATTTTACGAATTACGATTCAAATTAGTTTATTTACGATTTACAAATTTACGAATTACGATTTAAATTAGTCTATTTAGCAATTTGGGATTTCCGTTTACCTTACAAGAGTTACCTTTAATCGTAAATCGTAAATAGTCAAATCGTAAATTATAGGATTTGTGCGGCGTGGTCTTTGGTTTTTACTTCCTTCGGCGTGATAATCCGCTCTATCACCCCTTCTTCGTTTATAATGAAGGTGGTGCGGAAAGTACCCATATACTTACGTCCGTACATACTCTTTTCTCCCCATACTCCGAACTGCTCTACGAGTTTCTTGTCCGTATCTGCAATCAGTGGAAAGGGTAGATTATTTTTCTCTATAAATTTCTGGTGCGACTTTTCATTATCCACGCTTACGCCAATTACCTCGTAACCGGCTTTGCGTAGTTCAGAATAGTTATCACGCAGGTTGCAGGCCTGTGCCGTACATCCCGAAGTCATATCTTTAGGATAGAAATAAAGAACTATCTTTTTTCCTTTATGGTCGCTGAGGCGGATTTCTTCGCCTTTTTCATTGATGCCCAGTATTTCGGGCGCTTTATCTCCGACTTGCATAATCTATAATTAAATTAAAAATGAAGAATGAAGAATTTCCTTTCGGTATGCTTTCACCGTGCAGCTGAATTCTTCATTTTTAGTTCTTCATTTAGTTTATACTTCCAAATCTTTATCAAACACCTCATGCCACGGCAATCCTTGTTTGTTTAGTTGTTCCATGAACGGGTCCGGATTAAATTCTTCCACATTCCATACCCCCGGCTTCTTCCATAGTCCTTTGAGGAACATCATGGCACCTATCATGGCAGGAACACCTGTTGTATAGCTAACTCCTTGCATGCCGGTTTCCTTATAGGCTTCCTGATGGCTGCAATTATTGTAAACATAGTAAGTGCGTTCTTTACCATCTTTCAGACCACGGATACGGCAACCGATGGAGGTTTCTCCTTCGTAATTTTCGCCCAGGTCTTGCGGGTTGGGCAATACGGCTTTCAGGAATTGCAACGGAACAATCTTCACTCCGTTGTAATCCACTTCATCGATGCGCGCCATACCAATATTTTGGATTACTCGCAGATGAGTCAGATATTCCTGACCGAAAGTCATCCAGAAACGTGCACGTTTAATGGTTGGGAAGTTTTTCACCAAAGATTCCAGTTCTTCGTGATATAAAAGATAAGAGTCACGTGGCCCGATATTCGGGTATGTCAGATCTTTATGGAGTTCCAGAGGTTGAGTAGTTACCCATTTTCCATTTTCGTAATAACGTCCGTTCTGTGTGATCTCACGGATGTTGATTTCCGGATTGAAATTCGTGGCAAATGCCTTGTGATGATTGCCCGCGTTACAGTCTACAATATCCAGATACTGCATTTCATCAAAATAATGCTTGGCGGCGTAGGCAGTATAAATACCACTTACACCCGGGTCGAAACCGCAACCCAGGATAGCGGTCAGTCCGGCATCCTCAAAACGTTTCTTGTATGCCCATTGCCAGCTGTATTCAAAGTGAGCCACATCTTTCGGTTCATAGTTGGCAGTGTCCAGGTAATTAACTCCGCTTTTGAGGCAAGCTTCCATAATGGTAAGATCCTGATAAGGGAGTGCTACGTTTATGACGATTTCGGGTTTGAAGCTATTAAAGAGAGCTACCAGTTCATCCACATTGTCGGCATCCACCTGTGCGGTTCGGATGTTAGGGTTACCGATTGCTTTTACGATAGCGTCGCATTTGGACTTTGTGCGGCTGGCAATCATAATCTCAGTGAATACATTCGGATTTTGAGCCACCTTGTGCGCAACGACGGTACCTACACCGCCTGCACCGATAATAAGAACTTTACCCATTTCTTTTAATAACAAATTACGAGTTACAAATTATAAACTAAAGGACGGAATCTTTCCGTCTCCATTTCATGATAAAAAGTACGTTTCCCTCATCAGGGAACCTCTTTTTTTATGGTGAGCAAATATAGGATTTAATTCGCAGATAAACATTAAAATCCCACTAAATACTTTTCAAAAAAAGCTTCTATTTCTAAACAAACTGCTTGTATTTGGGTTATTTTGTATATATTTGCCCCGTAAAATTAACTTAAACAACGAATAACAATGAAGAAAGTTTTAGTTTCTCTCTGTATGGCAGGGGCTTTGGTAGCTCTGTCATCTTGTCGCTCGTCCAAGGATGCTGCGACATTATCTTCCATTAGTGGTGAATGGAATATTATTGAAATAAATGGTGCTGCTGTAGTGCCTGCTCCTAATCAGGAATTCCCTTTTATCGGTTTTGATACAAATACCGGAAAAGTATTCGGTAACAGTGGTTGCAATCGTATGATGGGTTCGTTTGATGTGGATGCTAAACCCGGTACAATTGATCTCGGTGCCATGGCAAGCACACGCATGGCTTGTCCGGATATGACCTTGGAACAAAACGAATTGTCTGCTTTAGGACAAGTGAAGAAATATAAAAAACTGGGCAAGGAGAATATAGCCTTGTGCGGTTCGTCCAATCGCCCTATTATTGTATTACAAAAGAAAACCCCTACAGTGAAATTATCAGATTTGAGTGGTAAGTGGATGATTTCTGAAGCCGGTGGCCAGGCCATTCCCGAAGGCATGGAGAAGCAACCGTTCATTGAATTTAATCTTCCGGAGAAGAGAATACACGGTAATGCCGGTTGTAATCTTATTAACGGTGGATTTGTTGCAGATAATGAGAATTCCTCTGCTATCTCTTTCCCGCAGCTTATCAGTACAATGATGGCTTGTCCGGATATGGAAGTGGAAGGCCGTGTGATGAAAGCATTGAATGAAGTAAAGTCTTTCGGTAAATTGGCAGGCGGTGGCATCGGACTTTATGATGCAGACAATACGCTGGTGATGGTGTTGGTGAAGAAGTAATCCGTAAAAACTGGATATAGCAAAACGGGATGTCAATATCTAATTGACATCCCGTTTTTTAGTTTTAATGAGAAACAACTTTTAAACCGATGATCGAACCGATCAACGTTACAATGAAAAGTAATCTCCATACGGTAGCAGGCTCTTTGAATATCAGTATGCCTGCTAATACAGTTCCCACTGCACCTATTCCCGTCCATACTGCATAAGCCGTACCAATAGGCAGGGCTTGTGTTGCTTTTATCAGTAAAAACATACTGATACTCATAGATACTAAGAAACCGGTGAACCACCAGTACATTTCACTGCCTGTTGTTTCTTTTACTTTGCCCATGCACGATGTAAATGCTACTTCGAACAACCCGGCTACAATCAAATATATCCAACTCATAACTTTTATTTTTTGTGTGTAAAGTTCATGAATTATTTTGACTTGTTATTTAACAAATGATAAAAAGTGATTTACCTGAATTTGGCCCGGATACGGCTTAAACTGACTTGGGTGATGCCAAGATAAGAAGCTATATAGCCTAATTGTACTCTTTGTAGCAGATCAGGAGTGTGATTCATCAGGTCCCTATAGCGTTCCAGAGATGTTTTGAATTGTCTGCCGATAAATCTTTCCTCTGTTTTTAGCAGTTCCTGTTCTGCAAATTCTCTTCCCCAGTTAGCAATATGTATGTCTTTGCCGAATAGTTCATGCAAGGATTGTTTCTTCATTTCATATAGTTCACATTCTTTCAGAAGCTCTATATTTTCATAGCCTCTTTGGTTGGATACATAGCTTTTCATTGAAACTACTGTGTCGCCTTCACGTCCGAACCAGAATGTAATCTCGTTGTCAGCTAACTCTGTATAAGCGCGGACAATACCTTTCTTGATGAAATATACCTTGGTTTCCACTTTATCTGCTTTAAATAAAATGTGTCCTTTGGGATAAGTAACCTCAGAAATAATCTCTTTTAGCGTATTCTTTGACGCTTCCGGGAGTTTGCCTATATGATCAATAATCTGATTTATATCCATATGAGTACTGTTTTATATCTCGTTTTCATGATATATGATTCATGCCTGAACCCTATCTGCGACATACTTGCTCCGTATCTTGTCCGCATAGAGGTACCTCCGAATGGGGAATGTACGGAGCAAGTATGTCGCAGATAGGGTTCAGGCATGGAGTTGACAGGGTGAAGAAGGGAAAAATTTCATAAAGGTTTTATGAGTTTATCTTCTTCTTTTTAATCCAGCCCGTATTCTGCTCAATGACTGTGGGGTAATGTATAAATAGGATGCCAGATGTTTCAATGGAACATATTGCAATAATTCCGGGTTCTCTTCCATCAAGGTTAGATAACGTTCTTTGGCGCTTGGAGTACCGTATGCCAATGTGTAGCCGTCAATGAATAGTATTTCCTGTTCAAAGATTTTTCGACCGAAGTTAGATAACTCTATGGAACTGTTGAAGAGCTCTTCTAAATCCGGTTTGGCAATATAATAGGCAGTACTTTCATTCACAGATTCAATATTCACTTGTGAAATTTCATTATTGACATACCCCCAGGATGAAAAGGCTATTTCGCCTGTTCCGGCAAACCAGAGAGAACTTTCTGTTCCGTCTATCATATAATAAGCACGCCAGATGCCTTTCTTAAGAATGTAGAAGTTGGTGTTCCGTTCTCCCTCTTTCACAATTAATTCTCCTTTGCCAAAATGATATTCTGTCATGTGTGACAAAAGTTCATGCAGGTTTTTTTCCGGAAGTCTGTATCTTTGGCAGAATTTCTTTATCATCGTTTCCATGTGGCAAAGATACTATATTTTCTTTACGCTCCCTTTTCGCTTTTATATAAATAATAAGTATGAAAAGGGTGGTTAGTAACTCTGCCAAGGGAGTTGCCAGCCAAATACCCGCGTTGCCAAAGAGCAGGGGAAGTCCAAAGAAGCAGGCCGTTAGCAGGACGAACCCACGTAATAAGGTAATGATAGTGGCATAGCGTGCCCGTTCCACACTTTGGAAGTATCCGATAGATACGATATTGATGGCAAAGAAAATGAAGCCGGTAGCATACAAAGGAAGCCCCTTACTGGCTATCTCATAGGCCGGATAACTGCGGTCGATGAACATGGAAACAATCTCTGAGCTGAATAGGGCGGTTATGAAGGCAAAAATAGCACCGCAACCGACAGCTGTTTTCAGCGCCAGCAAGTAGGCACGGCGGACGCGAGCAGTTTCATGTAGTCCGTGGTTATAGCTGATAATAGGCTGGGCAGATTGTGCAATGGCATTGTATACCATAAATATAATAGGAAAGAAGTAACACGCAATGCTGAACGCTGCTACACCTTCTTCCTGCAAATAATGGATAAATACGATGTTTCCAACGAACATCATACAGGCAATAGCTACTTCGCACAGGAATGCAGAAGATCCCAAACGGCACATGTATCCTATATTACGGCGGGTCAGCTGCATACTTTTACGAGTGAGTTTTACAGGGTAAAAGCGTAAGGCACATTTGTGACGTGAGAGATAGATGATTATCATCAATGCTCCCACCGTAGTACCAATAGCACTGGCAATAGCTGCACCGAACATACCCCATCCGAAAGGGAAGATAAAGAGATAATCAAGAATGATATTCAGAACGGCAGCCACTACATTGCACATCATGGCAAAATTGGGTGATCCGTCGAGGCGCAGGAAAAACATTCCCGAATTAAGCAGGGCGGTAAATACCGAGAATGGAACAAACCACAGCATATACTCTATAGCCAGTGGAGTCAGGCGCTCGGAACCACCTAAAAGGTGTACTATTTGTGGAGCAAATGAGCAAAATAATGTAGAGGTACTTATCAGCAATAGTGAAGATACAGCTATAGACTGTGTGATATTGATGCGGGCAGCTTTTACTTTTCCGTGTGATAAATGGATAGATGCCACAACAGATGCCCCTACGCCAAACATTAATCCGACACCAGTGGAGAATAACCAGAGTGGAGCTACTATGTTTACTGCCGCCAGGGCATCACTGCCGATACCTTTTCCAACGAATATTCCGTCCGTAATGACAAATAATGCAGAAAATATCATTCCCAGTACGGTAGGGAGTAATAGTTTGCGGAACAGTGCCGCGATGTCTGTGTTTTTAAAATCAATGCTATCTCTTTCCATATTACATTAGTTACAAGCTACAGGCTACGAGTTACGAGTTACGAGTGGCTGCGCTATGATGCCGAAAGGCACTTGTCGCTTGTAGCCTGTCACTTGTAGCTCTTAGCTTTTTCGCCGACAAAAGTAGTGCTTTTGCATGAAGGAGCGATTAACAAATGGTAATTTTCGACAGAAAAAAGCAGTTGTATTCTGCCAAACTGACAGCCTTTCTGCCAACCTATAAAATTACAACCTCTCTGAACATTTTGGCACGACGTTTGTCTTTTTATTGGCGTCTGCTGCTGAGGCAGGCGACTGAAACTTGAATAATAACAAATAAAATATTAAAGATCATGGGAAAAATTATTGGTATTGACTTAGGAACTACAAAC
>USSR01000385.1 GCA_900557355.1 uncultured Bacteroides sp. | reverse complement strand
CTTATGGTGACGCACGACCGCTATTTTCTGGATCGTGTCTGCACCGAAATCATTGAAATAGACAATCGTCAGATTTATCAATACAAAGGAAACTATAGTTATTATCTGGAGAAACGGCAGGAACGCATTGATGCAACGAATGTCGAGATCACCCGCGCCAACAACCTGTATCGTACAGAACTGGAATGGATGCGCCGTATGCCGCAAGCCCGCGGACATAAAGCCCGCTATCGTGAAGAGGCTTTCTACGAATTGGAGAAAGTAGCCAAGCAGCGTTTCAATAACGACAATGTGAAGCTGGATGTGAAAGCGTCCTATATCGGCAGTAAGATATTTGAGGCGGACCATGTGTACAAATCATTCGGTGACCTGAAGATATTGGAAGACTTCTCTTACATCTTTGCCCGTTATGAAAAGATGGGTATTGTGGGAAATAATGGTACCGGTAAATCTACTTTTATCAAAATCCTGATGGGAGAAGTAAAGGCAGACAGTGGGACAATCGATATTGGTGAGACGGTGCGTTTCGGTTATTACTCGCAGGATGGCTTGCAGTTTGATGAACAGATGAAAGTCATTGATGTGGTGCAGGATATTGCCGAAGTCATAGAACTGGGGAATGGCAAGAAACTGACTGCTTCCCAATTCTTGCAGCATTTCCTTTTCACCCCCGAAACTCAACATAG
The DNA here is from genome assembly GCA_900557355.1 of uncultured Bacteroides sp. Lineage (GTDB taxonomy): Bacteria > Bacteroidota > Bacteroidia > Bacteroidales > Bacteroidaceae > Bacteroides. Next base: position 5,992 of record USSR01000385.1, on the reverse strand, counting down.
CTATGTTTATAAATTGAGTGGTGGAGAACGCCGCCGCCTGTACTTGTGTACGGTACTGATGCGCAATCCTAACTTCCTTGTATTGGATGAGCCTACCAACGACTTGGATATTATCACTCTGAATGTGCTGGAAGAGTATTTGCAGAATTTCAAGGGCTGTGTGATTGTGGTTAGCCATGACCGTTACTTTATGGATAAAGTCGTAGACCACTTGTTGGTGTTCAATGGGCAGGCGGACATTCGTGATTTCCCCGGAAACTATACGCAGTATCGTAGCTGGAAAGAAGAAAAGGCTCGCCAAGAGAAAGAAAAAGAGAAAGAGGCTGCCAAACCGCAGGAAGACAAAACTTCTAAAGTACGTCTGAATGAAAAGCGACGGATGTCCTTTAAGGAGAAGAGAGAGTTCGAACAACTGGAACAGGAAATTGCTGCCTTGGAAGAAGAAAAGGCCAGTATTGAAACTGCTTTATGCAGTGGTACCCTGTCTGTAGACGAGCTGACAGAGAAATCCAAACGTCTGCCTGAGGTAACCGATCTGATTGATGAGAAGACCATGCGTTGGCTGGAACTTAGTGAGATAGAAGAATGATAGGGTGATAAGGTGATAGGGTGGAAAATGATAAAATAGTGGGATGATAAGATTATGAACAATAGAACTGGAAATTTAACTAACTATCATAGTCATAGTTTGTATTGTGACGGACGTGCTAATATGGAAGACTTCATCCGCTTTGCCCTGAGCGAAGGATTTACGTCTTACGGCTTTTCATCTCATGCCCCGTTGCCGTTTCCTACTGCTTGGACCATGGAGTGGGATTGTATGGATGATTACCTGGCAGAATTTCGTCGGCTGAAAGCTAAATATGCCGGACAGATAGAATTGTATATAGGTTTGGAGATCGACTATCTGAATGAAGAAAGTAATCCTTCTGTTGCTCGTTTCCGGGAATTGCCATTGGATTATCGCATTGGCTCGGTACACCTGCTTTACAATGATAAAGGAGAGGTTGTGGATGTAGATGTTACAGCGGACAAATTCCGTAAACTGGTGGACGAAGAGTTCGGAGGTGATTTGGTACGAGTGGTACATCTCTATTACGAACGCTTGATGCATATGGTAGAATTAGGTGGATTTGACGTTGTGGGGCATGCCGATAAAATGCATTATAATGCTGCTGCTTACCGTCCCGGTCTGCTGGATGAGCCTTGGTACGATGATTTGATACAAGAATATTTGGATGCCATTGCCCGTAGGGGGTATATTGTAGAGGTCAATACGAAATCATATCTTGAATTGGGTACTTTCTATCCCAACGAACGCTACTTCCCTGTATTGCTGGAGAAGGGGATCCGCGTGCAGGTGAACAGTGATTCCCATTATCCGGAGCGTATAAACAACGGACGTCTGCAAGCCTTGGCGGCCCTGCAAACGTCCGGTTATCACACTGTCACGGAGATGTACAATAATGAGTGGAAAGATATGCCCCTCATCATTCATACATGACTCCTGTGACTTTTACTATTTCTTTTTCAATAAAAAATCTTCAATGGCTTTTTGATAGGTAGCTTTATCTGCTGCACCGCGGAAAAGCTGCGGTTCTCCTTCCATCGGAATGAAGACAAAGAGAGGAATACTGCTTGCATTGAATAATGCGGCAAGTTCGCGTTCCTTATCCACATTTACCTTGTAAATCACGATCTTGCCGGCGTATTCTTTTGCCAGTTCCTTCATGATCGGTGCTGTCATACGGCAGGGACCACACCAGTCGGCATACAAGTCAATGATGGCAGGTTTATCACCTTTATATTTCCAATCCTGAGATTTCCCATAGTCGAATACATCCTTAATGAACATATCCTTGTTCATTACGATGACCTCCCCGCTCTTAGCTTCCTTTTTTTCCGGTTCTTTTTGCTGTGCCTGAGCTTTGTCTGTGCAGGCATACGTCAGTACACTTGCAAATAGCAGAATGGCAACTGTTAAGATTTTCTTCATATTTCTTATGAATTTTGTTCGATGACAGTTTTCAGTTCGCTGCCTTTGATTACTCCGGAATGGCGCCAAACAGCTTCCCCTTTCTTGTGTATAAAAAAAGTGGGTACTGCCTGTATGCGATACTTGGCAGCCAGTTCTTCGTGCTGGTCAACATCGATTTTTACGATGCGGGCAGCTTCACCAATTTGACCTTTCAACTCTTCCAATACAGGATGCATAGCCTTGCATGGACCACACCAGGTAGCAAAGAAATCTACTAAAACGGGTTTTTCTGACTGTATAAGTTCTTCAAATTTTTCCATAATCTTTTCCTTTCTGTTATTACTACAAGTTTTTTTATTACTACAAAATTAGTGTTATTGTCTGTAGTTAGAAACAGTTTCGGATATGTATTGTTCACGCCCTTTTATCCTTTATGGCCGTTTTGAGCATATTTTGGCTATTTTTTAGAATACTTGTTATAATGAAACATTTTCCTATGGAAATGATTTCTTAAAAGAAACACCCCTACAGGTACTATGCAGATACTTGTAGGGGTGAATTATCGGAAGTCCGTAGGGACTTTTAGTTGCTTTTATTCCGCAATCGTCAATTCCTTAATGATGTGTGAAGCTCCGGCATACTTCTCTATGATGAATAAAGTATAGCGGATATCTACACAGGCGGCACGTTGTGATGAGGGGCGGAAAGCGATGTCTCCTGTAAGCCCTTCATAATTACGGTCGAAACCTGTACCGATCAGTTCACCTTTGGCATTGAATACCGGACTGCCGGAGTTACCACCGGTATTATCCGTGTTCACGATGAAACAGATAGGCATTTCACCGTTCGGCATGGCATAGCGACCGAAGTCTTTTGCCTGATACAACTGTTTTAGTTTTGCAGGAATCACGAATTCCCAGTTATTGGGATCTTCCTTTTCCATGGCACCTTTGAGTGTGGTGTAATAGCCATATTCCACTCCGTCCGCAGGTTCATACGGTAACACTTGTCCGTAAGTGAGACGCAGGGTAGAGTTGGCGTCCGGATAGATCGGAGTGCCTGCACTGCGTTTCATATCCATCATTCCCTTTACCCACACTTTATGTGCGGCGTTATAGTTCTTGTTGGCCTCTGCCATGGCGATGGCGGTCTGCAACAAGCCATCGGTGATGGAATGCTTGAACAACACCATCCAGTCGAAGCCCAGTTTATAAGAGCCCGGCTTGCGGATAAATTTCTCAAAGTTCTCTTTATTTCCAAAAATAGAGTAGTCGAAGCAAGCGTCCACAAAAGCATCACTATTCCCCTTGAAACGCTTATCGATCACTTCAAAGATACTGATACGTTGTTCTGCGGGGATATATTGCATGTAAGTCTGCAGCATTTTTTTGGCAACAATACGTTCCACTTCGGGGAAAGGTACGGAGGCAAAATACTTGTCTGCGGCAATCTTCAAGCTATCTGCGGCTGTTTTAATCTGCGCTTTATCCTTGTTCTTCAAGGCAGCCAGCATGGCAGAAGTATTGGGAATGCGCATGAAGTCCAATCCCGTTACCAATGCTTCCTGAATGGCTTGCTGGTGATAAAGGGCAGGGCGGCGATGCGCGACGATGTCCCGTATCTGGTCGAATGCCTTCTGATAAGAGTCGTCACCCTGTTCGCGTCCGCGGGCGAGGAGTTGCTCCTGTTGTGCCCGTTTAGTATCCAGCACTTTCAGGCGGACAAGTCCTTCGTTCATACCGATGGCATTCTTCCAATAGTTGGCAGATGAAGCATACTTGCTGGCGTAGTGAATACGTACGGCGGGGTCTTTCTGCATCTGTTCCATTAATGCTTCTTGGCGCACACCGCGTACGTGATGGCGCATGAAATTCGTAGTTTCCATACGTTCTTCCACCTCGTCGGAGATCATATAACGCCAGTTGCGTCCGGGGAATCCCATAATGAACGTGAAGTCACCTTCCTTGTAGCCTGCAAGGCTGATCGTAAGGTGTTTCTTCACCTTCAAGGGTACATTATCTTTGGAGTATTCCGCAGGTTTTCCATCCTTGTCGGCGTAAATGCGGAACAAGGAGAAGTCACCTGTATGGCGCGGCCACATCCAGTTGTCGGTATCTGCACCAAACTTACCAATGGAAGAAGGAGGTGCACCTACCATGCGGATATCACTATACGTAGTCTTGATGAACAGATAGTAACGGTTTCCGCCATAGAAAGCTTTCAGCTCCAGTTTGCGTCCCGGAGTCAGGGCAATGCCTTGTTCGGAAGAAAAACGTTCGGCCACTTCTTTCAGGTACTTGGGAGAGAGATAATTGGTACCATTTGGGTCCGGATCTATCTTCAACTGTTCGTTGACGTAATCAGTCACATCCAGTATCTCGTCAATATAAGTGATGGTAAGTCCCTTACAGGGAAGTTCTTCTTCACGGCTCATGGCCCAGAAACCATCCGTCAGATAGTCGTGTTCCACCGTACTGTGTTGTTGGATAGCACCATAGCCACAGTGGTGGTTGGTCAATATCAATCCTTCGGCAGAGATGACTTCACCTGTACACCCCCCACCGAAGTGGATCACTGCGTCTTTCAGTGCAATGCCGTCGGGGTTATAAATCTGGTTAGCTGGGATTAGTAATCCCAGTTCTGTCATAGCCACTTCGTTCTGCTTCTGCAGATCGGTCAGCATCCACATACCTTCGTCGGCAATACTCGGAAGGGTGAGAGCCAAAGCCAGTGTTGTTATTAGAGCTTTCTTCATATTGTAATAGGGGGAGATAGATCAGTTATTCAACAATTGTCATTTCATTGATCAGATGCTCGCATCCTCCCAGTTTTTCGAGGATGAACAGTACATAACGGATATCCAGATTGATGCAACGTTGCAAGTTGTTATCGAAATTGATGTCACCACTCAGAGATTCCCAGTTGCCGTCGAAAGCACATCCGATCAGTTCACCGTTTGCATTCAGTACAGGGCTACCGGAGTTACCACCGGTAATATCATTCGTGCTCAGGAAGCAAACCGGCATATCACCGTTCGGCAATGCATAGCGTCCGAAATCCTTCTTCTGAATCAGTTCTTTCAATTTGGCAGGAACTACGAACTCACGGTCTTCGGGTTTTTCTTTTTCCAGAATACCGTCTGTAGTGGTATAGTATTTATAGTGTACGGCATCACGCGGATTGTAAGATTTTACATTTCCGTAGGTCAGACGGATTGTGAAGTTGGCATCCGGATAAGATGGAACAGGCTCCTTCATTTCGCCCAGACCACGGATATATGCTTTGTGCAGCAAGGTCAGTTCTTTGGAAGTACTGTTCAAATCTTTTGCCAGTGCCATCATCTTTTCAATCTTGGTGCGTGAATATTGAGTGGCAAGGTCCTTTTCAATGGCTTTTATTGTAGGTTTCTTTAAGAACTTGTCGAAGTTAGCCTGATTGGCCAGGATGGAGTTGTCATACATAGCATCGATGTATGCATTGTAATCACCTTTGAATTCCTTTTCGATAGTCTGATAGAAAGCCGGACGCTGTTCTGCCGGAATGATTTCAGCATATACCGGGAAGATAGCTTTAGCCACTTTACGGTCTACTTCATGATCGTAGTCTTTGTTGTGGATATCAGCAAAAACTTCTTTCAACTGTTCTATGGATTTATTGATCAGAGAGTCATTCTTTTCTTCCAGACCTTTTTTCAGGTTGTCCATAACCATGTACGGGCTACCGAATTCAATGGCGCCGCTGAATGCTTCCATCAGATAATAATACTGAGTGGTTAATGGCATCGTTTGGTTTACAATGGCATCGATCTTCTCTACTACACCTTCGTATTCCGGCTTGCCTTTGGCAAATTCTGCGAATCTTTTCTCTTGTTCTGCTTTCGTACCCAGCACATCATTATCAATGATCGCTTTGTTCATGCCGATAGAATTTTTCCAGTAGTTGCTGCTGCCGGCATATTTGTTGGCATATTGTATGCGAGTCTTATCACTGGCAGCCATCACTTCTTTCAGTAGA
>USSR01000384.1 GCA_900557355.1 uncultured Bacteroides sp. | reverse complement strand
AAATGGTACAATCCCCCGCATAAGCGGATGATGTTCTTCAGCTCCGACCTCAAAATAGAAAATGCGGAATACAACCTGCCGGGAGTGATTTACGAGGCGGGGGAACATGGGATGAGGATATATGCTTACAAGGATGACATGCCCGGCAAGGATACGCTGCTATATGTCGCGCCGTTCTTCAACGTGACCGGCTCCAGCGTATGCCTGGGCTCTGCCAATATAGACTTGCCAAAGAACCTGACATACGAAAGCCTGCTGCAATACTGGGAAAAGAAATTCTGGCTGACGGAGTTTTCGCACTTGGGAGGCAACGGAAATCCGACCCGGTCGAACCTTGTGCTAGTAACGAAAGCGGCCAGGAACAAACCATTCGACCTCAAAGAGTTGAAACCGTTGAACAATATGAAACTTAAAGACATACTGACATGAAAAGAGTACATTATACCGACAGTTACCTGATGAGTCCGCAGCATCCGGTAACGGTAAACCTGATCGGAGCGGGAGGAACCGGGTCGCAGGTACTCACCTGCCTGGCACGTCTTGACACAGCTCTGAGGGGACTCGGACACCCGGGACTGTTCGTTACACTGTATGACCCCGACACCGTGACGGAAGCCAACATCGGTCGCCAGCTTTTCGGACCGTCCGACCTGGGACAGAACAAGGCACAATGCCTCGTCACCCGGATAAACAACTTTTTCGGGAATGACTGGAAGGCGCAAGCGGACATCTATCCGGCAGTATTGAAGGATACCAGACGGGACAACCTGGCCAATATCACGATTACCTGTACCGATAACATCAAGTCACGGATCGACTTGTGGAATCTGTTGAGGGCTTTGCCGCAACCGACATACTGCACTTACGAGACCCCCTTGTACTGGATGGATTTCGGAAACACGCAGACCACGGGGCAAGTCGTGCTGGGTACCGTACCGAAGAAAATCAAACAGCCGGCGTCCAAACTTTATGAAACCGTCAATTCGCTAAAAGTCATCACCCGCATGGTGAAATACGCGAGAGTGAAGGAAACCGATTCCGGCCCGAGTTGTTCGCTGGCTGAAGCGTTGGAAAGACAGGACCTGTTTATTAACTCCACACTGGCACAACTCGGATGCGGCATCCTATGGAAGATGTTCCGAAACGGAGTGATCGAGCATAACGGATTGTACCTGAACCTGGACACGATGAAAGTGAACCCGATAATCATATAGACAGGTCAACAGTTATAAATTCTTTCGCTTGAATGGAAAGAGTTCAGGAAACAGCCTCTCCATTTTGAGTTTTCCATTTTCTATATGGCAAGATATTCTTTGCATTGGCTCTGACACTCCGTTTCAAGTCTTCACGTAATATACAGAACGCGGTCTTTTACTTTATCATAAGTAGATGTTGGAAATTAGTTATACATTAAAATTTCGTTATTGTACTGTAGCTGCTTGTTCTGTACTCAGCTATGTGACTGAGTGCAGGGCGAGCAGATGCGGTGCAATAACGTGATTTTAAGTATAACTAATTCTTAAGAATAGTATAAACTAATTTTCAACATCTACTTATTATGTCATATTACTCAATACAATGCTTTAGATAAAAATAATTAAAGCGTCTTTTATCAATCAAGAATAGTTTAGCTGGAGATATACATAACAGCTTGAAGTTTTTTGAATTACTTCCTGTTTTTATTCCATATGTTAAACTAATAATTGATTGTTTATGACTAGTGTAAAAGTAAAATTCAGTCCTTCATCCGTTATCCTTAAAGAGGGAACGGTTCATTATCAAATAATTCATCATTGTAAAGTACGGCATATCCGCACCGGTTACAAACTGTTTCCAAGTGAGTGGATTTCTGCTTCCGGTGAAATCAATGTCTCGGCAGGAAGTGGAGAAGGCCGAAAAAGCTATCTTGCCGCATTAAAAAATCAAATTGATAAAGACCTTTTCCGAATAAAGAAATGCATCAACCGATTGAATCAGGAAGACAGCCCTTTCACTGTGGACCGTATAATAGAACTTTACACTGCTCCTGAAGGGAATTGCACTTTCCTTTTATATGGAAAAGAACTGCTGGTAGAATTGAGGCAGATAGGTAAGGTACGCACAGCTGGTACCTATCAGTGTGCCTTGAACAGTTTTGAACGTTACTTGAATAACCGTGGAGATGTCCCGTTGGATGAAATGGATTCCAATCAGATGATAGCTTATGAAAGCTGGCTCAAAGGGAATGGCATCTGCCCGAATAGCTGTTCGTATTATATGCGTAACCTCAGGGCCATTTATAACCGGGCCGTGAATGAAGGGCTTGTTGTTCAACGAAATCCCTTCAAGCATGTCTATACCGGCATAGACAAAACGAAGAAACGGGCGGTTTCCCTCAGCGTGATTCGAAGAATACGGGATTTGGATCTTAATAAGAAGTCTCTCATTTTTGCCAGAGACATCTTTATGTTCAGTTTTTATACACGTGGAATGTCCTTTGTGGATATGGCATTCCTGAAAAAGAAAGACCTCCAGAATGGAATCCTGACCTATCGGAGAAAAAAAACCGGTCAGCAATTGTTTATCAAATGGGAAAAGCCCATGCAGGAACTTATTGATAAATACAATACCTCTGAAACTTCCTACCTGCTACCAATTATTCAGAACAATGGTGTGGACGAATGGCATCAATACCAAAATGAAGCGCACCGTATCAACAGAAATCTGAAACACATTGGCAAACAAATGGGTCTGGGTATTCCACTTACCACCTATGTTGCCCGCCATGCTTGGGCCAGCATCGCTCAAAGTAAAAATGTTTCTTTGCCTGTCATCAGTGAGGCACTGGGACATGATTCGGAGCAAACCACCCGAATTTATCTTGCCTCTTTAGACACATCTATTGTAGACAAGGCAAATAGTCTCATTTTGATGTCTATATAAATAAATACCGAAAAAGGTACATATCTTCTTAAGAGAAGTACATCTATATAATGAACTTGAAAGAGTAGCGATAGTCACTTTATCTTCTTAAGAGAAGTATATTTCGTTTGCAAAAGTACGAAAAAATCTAAAAATCAAGGCATAAAGCGAACTTTTTTTACTACTTATTTTTAAGAATCTTCAACATAATGCGTAAAATGAAAAACAATCATCCCCATATATCCTCTAACATGACTTTGTTTATCAAGTTATTATCGCTTTATAACTAAAAGATGTACTTCTCTTAAGAAGAGTAGTATGTTTTAGTATAAGTGAACACTTGCCTTTTAGAATAGCGATGCAAGGGATGATTAAAGGAATAAAAGATTCCTACTTTTGGAAAGTATTTTGTAACTGCCTGATTATTAACAAATAGAATAATCGTGCAGGATTGGTGATATTTGCCTGAACTAAAGTATATCAATGGGAAATACTGAATGCGCACAATGGTATGTCATGCGTGATTTAAAACGGTGTAATGCTAAAAAGCCGGCATACAAACAACTGCAAGAAGCAGGAGTAAAGGTGTTTGTCCCCTTGAAGTGGCAAATCATTTTGCAAAAGGGCAAAAAGGTGCGTGAGAAAGTTCCGGTCATTCAAGATTTGCTCTTTGTTTATGATTCCCGTCAGCATTTGGACTCCATTGTGGAAAGAACCAAAACGCTTCAATACCGTTGGTTGCGGAATACGTTCCGGGAGCCTATGACTGTGTCTGATTTGGAAATGGACAGATTCATACAAGCCGTCAGCAGTTCCGATTCACCCAAATATTATTTGCCGGAAGAAATAACCCCTCAGATGTGCGGACATAAAATTCGGATTATAGGAGGCGCTCTCAATGGATATGAGGGCTGTTTGCTTAAAATACGAGGCAGCAAGATAAAACGCTTGCTTGTCGAATTAAAGGGTTATCTCGCTGTTGGTGTGGAGGTTCTTCCTGAGTATATTCAATTTGCCTGATACGATATTTATGACTGTTATTTCAAATGTAATGGACAATTCCAGTGCCTTTTGGGTTGTCAACTCCTTGTTTGTATTCGCCTTGAGCGTATTTTGTGCCGGCGTCTTGATTCCACAAATCTTGTTGATATCATTTCGTAAGCGTCTGTTTGATGTGCCTGATGAACGGAAGATCCATCAGGGAGTAGTACCCCGTTTAGGAGGGATAGCCTTCAAGCCGGTTGTCTTTTTCTCGGTGGCACTTGCTTTGGGACTCAATATGTTGTTGGGATACGGTCAGCTTCTTGGTAATATCGGCAGTGAAAGCCGCCCGTTGGCATTCGGCTTCTGTACCATTATGATGCTTTATCTGGTTGGTATGGCTGATGACCTGATTGGTATCCGTTACCGTGCCAAGTTCGCCATACAGATTATTTGCGGATTACTGGTCATTGCAGGCGGGCTGTGGATCAATAACCTGCACGGTTTGCTGTTTATTCACGCTCTTCTTGAATGGATTGGATACCCCATTACCTTATTCGCCGTGGTATTTATTATCAATGCCATCAATCTGATAGATGGGATAGACGGATTGGCTTCCGGATTGTGTGGAGTGGCTATGCTTTTTTATGGATTGGTGTTTTTTATAATAGGCGAATACATTTATGCCCTGCTCGCACGCTTTTGCGACACTTGGAGTGCTCGTCCCCTTTTTCTATTATAACGTATTTGGAGATCCTGCCAAAAAGAACAAAATATTCATGGGTGATACCGGCAGCTTGACGATTGGTATGATGACTTGCATTTTAAGTCTGAAACTGCTTAACGGGTTTCCGGTAAATCCCTCTATGCAACAGCCTAATGCTTTCTTTTTAGCCTATTCACCGCTTATCATTCCCTGTTTTGATGTGGTACGGGTTTATTTGCACCGTGTGCGAAACGGAAAGAATCCCTTTTTGCCAGATAAGAACCATATCCATCACAAAATGCTTGCCATTGGTATGAAGCAGCGTACAGCCATGATTACCATTGTGCTTATATCCGTCTGTTTTACCCTGTGCAATATTTTGCTTTCACGTTATATAAATGTAACCTTACTTTTAGTACTGGACATCTTTATATGGACCTTGGGTAATCTATGGTTAACCCGTAGAATCCATATAGCTCATTCGAAACTATAGTTTTATATCAATATGAATTTTTGCAAAAATTTAATTGGGGCAATATTACTCCTGTTTTTAGGAGCTTGCTCAACTTCAAAAGAAGTCGTTTATTTTCAAGATTTACGTCCGGGCGAAAGTGAATTGGCACTTACTGATCCGGTAGAGATTAAGATTCAGCCGAAAGACAAATTGTCTATTTTAGTCAACAGCCAGGATTTGCGCCTAACCAACCTGTTTAACTTGCCGATTGTTTCTCAACAGATCGGCATGGAGGGCTCTTCCGGTTCTAATCGTGGTGTGTCCGGTTATACGGTAGATTCCAAAGGGAACATTGACTTTCCCGTGTTGGGAGAAATTCACATAGCCGGTATGACCCGTGAAGAGGTGGCTGCCTATATTAAGAAAGAGCTACAGTCGCATGATTTGATTAAAGACCCTGTCGTTACGGTGGAATATATGAATCTCAGCGTAGCCGTAATGGGTGAAGTGAACAATCCCGGCCGTTTTAGTATCGACAAGGATAACCTTACAATCCTGGATGCCTTAAGCCAGGCGGGAGACCTCACTATCTACGGAAAGCGGGAAAAGGTATTGGTGTTGCGTCAAGAAGAAGGAAAACAACGGGTTTATGGAGTCAATCTTTGCTCTGCCGAGCATCTTTACACTTCGCCTGCTTATTATCTGCAACAGAATGATGTGGTATATGTGGAGCCTAATGCTACCAAAGCCCGTCAGTCTACCGTAAACGGGAACAATGTGCGCAGCACCTCTTTCTGGATTTCCCTGGCTTCTTTATTGACCTCCATCGCTGTACTTATCGCTAAATAAAAAAGAGAAATGGCTACTATTCAGAATAAATCAACAGTACAAAATACGCAGGATTTCATTACCATACAGGATTTATTTTACCTCTGTCTCAACAAATGGCACTGGTTTGCCATTTCATTGGCCTTATGTTTGGGGGTTGCGACCTTTTATCTGTTGAGAACCCCATCGGTATATGTCAGGACTGCCTCTATTTTGATTAAAGACGATTCCAAAGGGAAATCTTCTTCTACGGATATGGAGTCTTTTTCCGATTTGGGACTGTTTACGACCAACACCAATGTCTATAACGAGATGGGAACTTTGAAGTCTCCCGACATCATGCGTGAAGTGGTGTCTCGATTGCATTTGGAAATGAATTATCAGACAGACGGACGTTTTCATAAACAGACTGTGTATGGAAACCAACTTCCTGTCCAGGTGGTGATTCCTAATCTTTCCGAGAATGAATCCGCAACTTTCGAACTGCATCTGGCAAAGGATGGTGCAGTGGAATTATCCTCTTTTACACGGAATGGAACAGAAATAGAAAATGATGGTTTTGTGAAAGGCAATTTGAATGACAGTATTCAAAGCCCCCTAGGCCCTATTGTCGTTATTCCATCGGCTGCCTATTCAGATAAAACGGTAAGCACAATTTATGTAACCCGCCAGTCTTTGTCTGCGGCATCAGCTGGCTGTTCTGCTCGCTTGAATATATCCCAGAACGATGAGAAGTCCAATATCATCACGTTGTCTTTCCAGGATGTGTCCACCCAACGGGCGGAAGATGTGCTCAATACCCTTATATC
>USSR01000383.1 GCA_900557355.1 uncultured Bacteroides sp. | reverse complement strand
AGCAGGGCTTGCGTGACTGGAAAGTGAAAGATGCTGATGGTAGCGAAACTTCTCTTTATCATCAGGTTTGGCAGGCGGGCGTTATCTTGCTCCCTGTGCAATCAGTTGGTGTGATGGGAGATGAACGTACGTATGAACGTGCCATTGCGCTGCGCGCTGTGACTTCTACGGATGCTATGACGGCAGACTGGGCACATTTACCTTACGAATTTCTGGGCAAAGTATCCAATGACATTATTAATAAGGTGAAAGGGGTGAACCGGGTAACCTATGATATTTCGTCAAAACCGCCTGCAACGATAGAGTGGGAGTGATCTATATATAGAAATCCCCGGGATGTTCAATGTTCCGGGGATTTTTGTGTCATGTTATCATATCATTCAGGAATATCTTCTTCTTTTTCATCAACCTCTTTTTCTTTCGAATCATTCTTACCACGTAAATATACGGATGGAGATACTCCGAACTGTTTTTTGAAGCATTTGCTGAAATAGAATGGGTCTTCGATGCCTATCTTATAAGATACCTCTGCCACTGTATAACGATTTTCAAGTAAAAGTTCAGCAGCTTTTTTCATGCGGATGATGCGCATGTATTCATTGGGGGAATAACCGGTTATTCCACGTACCTTGCGATAGAAGGTGGAACGCCCCAGTCCCATTACTGAAGCAAGGTCATCTACGGCGAACTCACTGTTACTAATCTGTTCTTCCAGAATAGCCTGAAGCTTATCGGCGAATTGTTTGTCTTTATCTGACGTACAGATAGCAGGAGTAATCATTCCCGGATCATCCGAGAATTTTTTCCGTAACTTTTCACGCTGCTTTATCAACTGGAATGCTCTTGCCAGCAATAGCTTGGGACTAAAAGGCTTGGTGATATATGCATCCGCTCCGCTTTCCACACCTTTCAGGTGATTTTCTGCCGAGCTCATGGCTGTCAATAATATGATGGGGATGTGACTAGTATCGAAATCATTTTTAAGCTTCTGGGTAACTTCGAAACCTGTGAGTCCTGGCATCAGTACATCGCAGATGATGAGATCGGCATCGTATGTACGTGCACGTTCCAGACCAGAAAGGCCGTCTGCTTCAGTAACAACTTCAAAATAAAGTTTGAATTCTTCTTTCAAGAATTCGCGTACGTCGTTGTCATCCTCTATGATGAGCAATTTGTACTGGTTCGAAGGCTCTTTTCCCTTTGTTGCATTTACTTCCAGGGTGCCTTCTTCTTCGTTGTTTTCCCGTTTATATGCTTTCTCTTTGAGGAAGGCGTCGTGAGGAATGAGAAAGTCTTTTTCTTCGTATGCACTGGTGTCGATGGGGAGGGAGACTGTGAAGATGGAGCCTCCTTCCTGGTTCTCATCATAATTGATAGTCCCTTTATGGACATTTACCAGTTCGTGTGTCAGATGTAGTCCTATACCTGTACTATTGCTTGAAAAGTTACTTTGCATGAAGCGTTTGAACAATTCTCCCCGTTTTTCTTTGGCAATACCGATTCCTGTGTCAGCTACAGAGATTTCCAAGCATTTCCTGTCCTCATCGACGATAGCTGAAAGGATGACTTTGCCGTTGCTCGGGGTGTACTTGAAGGCATTGGACAGGAGATTGTAGACAACTTTGTCCAGATTCCCTTTGTCGATGAACATCTTGTAGGAAGCCGCTGAAGGCTGAAAGCGGAAATCCATATTCTTGGATGTCGCAGTATCCTTGAAGCTCAGGAATATTTCATGAAGAAAGCCCATGACATCTGTTTCTTCCAAGGAGAGAGCAAGCTTGTTGTTCTGCATTTTCCGGAACTCCAACAGTTGGTTGATGAGACGGAGCATGCGTTGGGTGCTCTTGTTCATCACCTTCAGTGAATTGACCATTTCCTTGGGGACTTTGTCTATGCTCTGTATCTTTTCCAATGCTCCTTGAATTAGGGTTAAGGGAGTACGGAATTCGTGTGAGATGTTTGTAAAGAATACGAGCTTGTATTCCGTCAATTGTTTCTCTACTTGTATTTTGTTGCGCAAGAGGTTGAAATTACGTATCAGCCTGTAGGTGACGTACAATATGACTGTCAGCAAGAGGGCATAGATAAGGAATGCCCAAGTGGTTTTCCAAAAGGGAGGAGTGATGGTAATCTTCAGAATAGCTTCCTGATCGCCCAAAATACCGGTGGCATTACAGATTTTTACGTGCAGACTGTACTTGCCCGGTGGTAGATTTTTATAGGATGCAAAGCTGAGTGGAGAGGGTTTGCTCCATTCTTTATCATAGTTCTCCAACCGATAGGTGTAGGTGTAGCTGTTGGTTTTTGAGTAATCGAATGTGGTGAAGTCTATTACAAATGATCTCTGAAAGTGCTTCAGTTCTATTTCGTCTGTGTACATCATGGCACTGGAGAGGGGGGAGTCGGGGGCACCCGGGCGCATGGATATTCCGTTCACCTGAAGGTTGGTGAAGGTGATTGAGGAATTGAGTACAGAATTGTTTCCCATTTGTTCGGGGTTGATGACCAACAAACCGTAGTTGGTACCGAACAGTAGACTGCCGTTTTTACTGACGCACGAGCTATTGTCGCTGTAGACGTTACCCAATGTGTAGGCCGAGAAGAAGTAATTATCAAAAGCTTGCGTTTCGGGATTGAAGCGGGAGATACCGTATTCGGTGGCAATCCATAGGTTGCCTTGCTTATCTTCAGCGATGGCTTGAACCATATCGTTGACGAGGCCGTTACTGGTGCCGTAATGTTTGAAGGTAAGGCTGTGATAATCGGTGCCGGGGATGCACATACTAAGGCCGCCACCGGAGGAACCAATCCATATCCGGTTCTGTGTGTCTTGGTAGATGCACTTAATTTCGTTACTGCGCAGTTTTCCGTTGTTGTAATTATAGGTCAGGTAGTTTTGCGGGTCAGCTTGCAGGGAATCGGGGGAGAAGACGTAGACTCCGTCACTATTTCCTACCCATATCCAACCGTTCGAATCTTCGATGATGGCGCGCGTGCGGCGTTGTCCGAAAGTTTTGGTGAAAAAGTGGCGGAAGGTGTATCTGTTGTTCTCTTTGATGGCAAGGTCCAATCCGCCGCCGAAGGTGCCTATCCACATGCGGCCTTTGCGGTCACAGTAGAGGGTAAAGATATGGTTGTTACTAATGGAATGGGCATCGTTGGAGTGGTTGACATACCATTTTCCGCCAATGCAGAGACCTTCGCCACGGCTACCCATCCACTGGGTGCCGTCAAGGTCTTCGGCTATGGCATAGATGTTGGAGTTGTAATGAACTTCTTTTTTCTGTGTGTTGATCAGCGGGTCGTAGGTATAGACACCACCACCACGGGTACCAATACAGATGTCATCGTTCTTGAGGCGGGTAATCATGCGGACGGTATTGGAGCGGTCAGACAGAGAGATGGCTTCAGGGTAAATGCGTTTGATGCCTTCGTTCAGGATAGTAAGACGGGCAATACCGGCGTATTCAGAACTGACCCAGATAGCACCGGAACTGTCTTCCATGATGTATTGCAGATAGTTGGAGCTGATGTGGCTGAAGCCGTCAATCTGGAAGTCGAAGTGCTGGAGCTCTTCTGTGATAGTGTTGTAGGCGAAGAGCCCGTTGCCGTAGGTGGAGATCCAGATAATGCCCCGGGAGTCGTGTACAATGTGGTAGCGTTCCATGTCCACATAGTTCAGTTTATCGGGAGTGGAGAGACGGAAGGTTTTAACAGCATGAGTGGTGGCGTTGACATACCATACCTGGCCGGTGTTGTTGTAGATCCAGAAGTCTCCCCGATTATCCGTCAGCACATTGCCGTTACGGATGTCGAAATCTGGATGTCGGCTGATGCGTTGAGTTTTCATGTCGAACAGATAGCCGCCGGTGTTGGTGAAGATGACCCACTCGTTTTGCAGGCGGAGTGTGCCATACAGGGTGATGCCGCCTTCGCCACGTGGCAGGCTGGCGGAGGTTGCGGTGGGTGCACTACCGCTTTTACGGTTGATGATGCCATCGGTAGAGAGAAAAAAGATATCTTTTTCGAAGCTCTGTGCGGCGAAGGCATTGTTGTTGTCGACAATGACAGTCTGTGCACTGCTGACGAGGGCTACGCCGTGGTCAGTACCTATCCAGATGTTGCCGTGCGGGTCGGGATAGACATAGGCTACGCTGTCCGAAGGTAGGTTTCCGCTGGATTTCTTGTAAGCAACGGATGAAAAATCACCATTGTGATAGGTGATGAGGCGGCAGCCGTTGCGACTGTTCCACAACCATATATCTCCATTGGGAGCTTCGGCTTTACGATCGTAGTGCTGGCGGTATTCGCCGCGGCCGGTGAAGTCGACGAAACGTTCTGTCTTCAGGTCGTAACAGTTGAAGAATTCACCGGAGGTTTCAAGCCACAGGAAGCCGTTACGGTCTTCGCTGATGGAACGGACGTGGTTAGAGGAGAGGGAGAGGCGTCCGGATTGAGTATCGCCTTCGGGCAGGAGGGTGACGAAGGTATTGCCGTCGTAGCGGCTGAGTCCGTTCAGGGTTCCCATCCATATAAACCCTTTGCTGTCCTGGAATACATAGCAGACGGAATTATTGGCAAGCCCGTCGGTAGTGGTCATATGGGTAGAACGTACTTCTACAGAGGCTGAGGTGTTAAGAATGGAGAGCAATAAGTACAGGCACGCAAGCATTAAGTGCTTTTTCATATTTCATAGATTTTGGTACGTAACAAAAATAAGGAAAAAAGCGCATTAAAGACTAACTTTAATGCACTTTTAAGGTTTATTCCATGTGGAATACTTCGGGCAAGGGTATGGTTACCGGGGAATTATCCGGATTTACTTCCATGATGTCCGCCATGTAATCCCACCATTTTTGTACAATGGGATTAGCTCCCATATCCTGCGAGGATTCTTCGCCCCGAGTCTTCTGGCAGGCAAAGAGGATGTTGGTGTCGCGGTCCCAATAGATGGAGTAGTCGTATACTCCGCCGTCGGATAACATCTTTTTCAGTTCGGGCCAGATGGCTGCATGTCTTTTCTCGTATTCCTTTTCGAAGCCGGGCTTCAGGAACATTTTAAATGCTTCTCTTTTCATGATATATTATTCATTGAGGGTTAATCGGGTTTGCTTACACTGAAGATCGGCGCGGTAGTCTTCTGTTCAGTATGGTAATACTGAATGGCACTGTCGTTCATTTTAGGATGCTGTTTTCTTAGCAGGTTGATCATTTCAGCTCCTGCCCAGATTACAGGACCATAGCCGTGTGCGGCATACACATTGACCGGGCGGTAATAGTAAAATGCAGGATCGAATGCCATTCCGGTACCCACACAGGTGCCTTCTACCTGTCCTTCTGCATTGATCTGTGTAGAAACGGCATGCCAACCGAGTTGAGCTACGGGACCGTAAGCCATTGCATCGAGCCAACCTTGGTTAATGGCGTGGGAGATGCAATAGACATAGATAGCAGTTGCTGAAGTTTCCAAATAGGAATCGTTACGATCTAACAGTTGATGCCAGAATCCTTCGCCACTTTGAAGAGCAGCCAGTCCGCGGACGTGTTCACGAAAGAGGTTCATGAGCTTTTCACGCTGGGGATGGTTGGTCGGCATTACGTCCAGCACTTCGGTCATGGTGAGCAGTGCCCAACCGTTGGCACGTCCCCAGAAGAAGGCAGGATGATCCCCCATACCTTCTACCCAACCGTGACGGAAGAGTTTTTTTTCGGGTACCCACATACGCTCGGCAAATTGAAAGATTTGACGAACGGCTTCGGCCAGATATTTGGACTGTTCTTTATCTGCCATACGAGAGTACCAGGCTACGGGAGGAACGCCCATGAACATATCATCTAGCCAAAGCGTGTTGAGTTGTGGACGGATGCGGGCAAAGGTTCCGTCGGCAAGGCGGTATTCTTTGTTTAGAATGAAATCGAGATAATTATCTATTAAAGGATAGAGGTTGAGAGATTTATCTTGCAATTGTGCCTTAATCATAGCAGCACATACGGCACCGGCATCATCAAGTGCATGAGGCGTCAAGATTTGTTTCATTTGTGGGTCGGTAGTACCATTCTTTTCGAGCAGATTACGAAAATGCGGAGCCACTTCGGCGAGAAACTTGAAGCGATCAGTAACATATTTCATGTAAGCTGCGTCTCCGGTGGCTTCGGCGGCTGCCATCATAGCTGAATAAGTAACTCCCCACTCATAACTGGCCAAGCGGAAGGCGCCGCGTTCCAATTGGGCATCGGCAGGCAGGTTACTATAATCAGTGATAACTTTTCCGGTTTTCTCACTGACCACACGGGTATGAGTAGTCTTTTCCAGATAACGGAGAATGCGGTCGATGTCAGTTTTTACTTCAGTAGTAGAAAGAGCTTTATAAGGCACTTTATACTCCGGTTGCAACAGGTGCAGCGGGGTGTTGGAGTCATTGATAGTTTCCTTCTTTTTCTGGGCATAAGTGCCGATACTGAGTAACAGCAAGGTGCCTGTCAGGCAGAATGTCTTTATATTCATACTTTCTTTTAAATACTACATTATATAATTACTTTTTAAATTCATATCCTCTGAAAATTCCTTTCAGTTCAGGCCCGAAATAGAAACCGGGTTGTGTCGGTTGGTTGTATGCTACGTTTTGTGTAGCAATACTGATCCTATAAACCGGATCTTCCAGGAAAGTATGGAAACGGTAATCAGTTGCTATGGGTGATACATAGAGACGTAGGGCCGTAT
>USSR01000382.1 GCA_900557355.1 uncultured Bacteroides sp. | reverse complement strand
TTATCAAGAGAATAGAGAGGTAGGAGAACCTACAAAAGTAAAGTACGATAACCTTAACTTCAACCTCAATTACAGTTACCAGGATCATGACAAGCAACTTCTCAACATTGCTCTCAGAAACCAATACAGTGATACTCCCAGTTCCATGTCGGACAGAATCAGTACATTGTATGAAGAAGATGCCTCCTACTCCATATCCGACCTTTCTGCCTCCAAAGTACTGATCCCCTCTTTGGATATCTATTACCAGAGAAATCTGAAAAACAAACAGACAATCTATGCGGATGTAGTGGCTTCTTATCTGGACAGCAAGAACAAGCGGACTTTTATTCAGAAAGCCCTTAATAATGACAATAACGATACGGATATCTATTCAGAAACCAAAGGTGAGAAGTACTCCGTCATCGGCGAAGGTATCTACGAAAAACAATTCAATACAGGTAAGTTTACCGGAGGTATCAAGCATACACAGGCCTATTTGCAAAATAGATATTCGGGTAATATAGAGAATAAAATCACGATGAATACGGCCGAAACGTACCTATTTGCCGAATATCAATCAAAGATAAAAGCTCTGAACTACACTGTAGGGATTGGAGCCATGAGAACTTATAACAGCCAGGAGCAGTATTCTTCCGAGAAGTATATAGTCAAACCTTCCTTAAGCCTGTCGTACTCTATCAACGGGAAGTGGTTTTTCAGATACAACGGATACGTGTCGGGGTATGCTCCTTCCCTGTCCGACCTGAACAACATTTCGCAAGCAATGGATAAGTACCAGATACGCAAAGGAAATCCCAACTTAAAGTCTGTTACATTCTATGCCAATACACTATCTGCCAGCTGGCAAAGCAAGTATGTATCTGTCGATTTATTTGGAAGATATAGCTATGACAGTAAGCCAATTATGGAAAATACCTACTACGAAGACGGGTATTTTATCCGCACTACCGAGAATCATAAAGGTTTCCACCGAATCAATCTGGAAACAGCCATACAGATACGACCTTACAGGGAGTATATCTCTATCAAGTTTACCCCGTTCCTGAACCGCTATATCAGTCACGGCAACACCTACACGCATACACACACCAATGCAGGACTACGAGGCAGCCTGATGGCAATGTATAAGAATTGGGTACTGATGGCAGAAATGAATACCAGCAACCACATCCTGTGGGGTGAAACGCTGACTAAGGAAGAAAAGCTGCACACCATCATGGCGGGATACAATACGGAGAAATGGAGCTTGTCTGCCGGGGTACTGAACCCGTTCACCAAGAAGTATGAACAGGAAATAGAGAACCTCTCAAAATCGGCTCCCTATCGCCAGTTAGCATATTCCAAGAACTTAAGGCTTCTGTTCATGGTAAACGTATCCTTCAATCTGGACTTTGGAAAGAAGCGCAACAGTCAAGGCAGAAGAATCAATAACAAGGATACTGATACAGGTATTTTGTCCGGAAACAAATAATTGTCTCCCCCAGGAAATGCGGGAACCTGCCCACTAATTGATAATATTCAATTCTTTGATCAGGTTCCCTGCTTTCCCGTACTTCTCAATCATAAACAAAATATAGCGCACATCCACTCCAATGGTACGCTGCATCTTCGGTTCATAAAGAATATCGCTGCTCATAGCCTCCCAATTTCCATCGAAAGCTAATCCGAGAAGTTCACCTTTCGAATTAAACATCGCACTCCCGCTATTTCCACCGGTAATATCATTATTAGAAATAAAGCAAACCTTCATTTCGCCCTTTTCATCGGCATATCTTCCAAAATTACGGGAAGAGAGCAGAGATACCAACTCCGGCTGTACTGCAAAATCAACATCTCCCACATGAGCTTTCACCTTCTCCAGTACACCTTTTGTCGTTGTATAATAATCATATTCCGCTCCGTCAAACGGAGTATATCCACATACTGTCCCAAAACTCAATCGCATGGTGGAATTAGCATCCGGATAGAAATTACGAGATGCATACATCCTACGGATAGCCCCATTCAAAAGGCGTTCTCCACGAATGATTTCCGTAGTAGGTGCCTGCGTCTGCATATTCATATCGAACAACATTGTCAGCATATCAATGCCCAATGAAATAGCCGGATCGTCGAAAATCTGATAGGTAGTGTCCCGTTCAAGAAAACGCTTCAAACCACGAGGAGTAGTCAACTCAGAACTTGCATAAAGGCTATCTACGAAAGCTTTCTCATTACCATCATATTTCTGTGCGATAGTATGGTAGATTTCCGGCAGGAAAGTGGTATCCACTTTTGAGCGATACTCCTTCAGCAGCGCCGTAAATACTTCCTTGTCTATATCCAGATCCAAATTAGAATATTGTTCGATGATATCCTTCAAACCAGCAATAACAGCTTTTTGCTCTCCTTCAAAGTCAAAGTTCAGAATCTTCAGAGCAAGCTGCACCAGTTCCGGTCCATACAGGAAAGACTCGATAAAGTAAGCCTGCGCACGGTTTACCTCCCGGCGGTTCTTATAATTCAGTTCCAAGTCGGTAAACAGTTGAAGAAGCTTCTCACGTTCTTCCGGGTTCTGCTGTATCCACCGACGGATTTCTTGCTCCATTTCACGCTTCTTATCTAGGATTCCCAGCTTACGAATAGCACGGTTAACACCGATACTGTTCTTCCAATAGTTGGAGCTTTCATCATATTTAAAAGCATACTTAATGCGTATGCTGTCTTTACTGTCCATTTCACGCTTCCAGATAGCTTGCTTCACACCACGAATATCAATCTGTGCCTGATTGGAATTATTCATCATTTCCTCGATGCCGAATGAAGAAAGATAACGTTCCGTACTTCCCGGATAGCCTATCGTCATACAGAAAGAGCCTTCCTTATAGCCATCCAGTGAAATCGGTGCCACATATTCCGGGTGATACGGGACATTGTCGGGAGAGTAATCGGCAGGCCTGTTCTTGCGGTCTGCATAAATACGAAACACACAGAAATCTCCTGTATGCCGGGGCCATACCCAATTATCCGTATCCCAACCGAACTTACCGACAGAGGAAGGAGGTGCAAACACCAGCCGCACATCGTTGAAATCGCGGTAAACGGAGAGCCAGAACTCATTGCCTCCATAATAAGCATCTACCACGCCAAGCAAAGTGGAGTCTTTCAGGGATACCTCACCACCTATTACCATCATCATAGAGTCTACCGCACTGGAACGTTCCATTTCGCTCATCGAAGGCTTAACGGCTCCCAACACACGCTTGGTCACATCTTCCGTACGAAGCAGAAAGCGAACGTAAAGCTCCGGATTAGGCAATTCCTCTGCCCGGCTATGGGCTACGAAGCCATTTTTCAGGTAATCATGCTCCACTGATGAATGCTGCTGCACACTGCTGAAACCACAGTGATGATTGGTAAACACCAGCCCGTCTTCCGACACTACCACTCCGGAACAAAATCCTCCGAAACTGACTACCGCATCTTTCAACGACGGCTTCTTCGGATTATATAGTTTATCAGCAGGCATTTGCAGGCCAAGTTCTTTCATAGCCTTACGGGTCTGTTTATTCAGGTTTCCCAGCATCCACATACCTTCGTCCGCCCGTCCCGTCAACGTGAAGAGGCTGCAAGCAACAATCAGTATATACTTTAGCTTCATTCTATTTCGTATTAAATTATTCTGCAATCAGTCTTAATTGTTTCGCTCCCGTACGTGCTTTTAACCATTCGGTAATCTTTTGTTTCTCGTGGGCGTCGGGATGCTTGCCAAACTTCAGTACGGCAAGTGTAATGGTATCTGTCCGTACCGAATCAATCGTCAGTTCTATGGCATGAGAGATAGAAACGGTTTTCACTGATGGATAGAGAACTTTTAGCTCCGGAACAATCGTTTTGCCCAATTCATCGAAAGATTTATATCTTGCCAGGCTCTGTTCCAGCACTGTAATCTTCTTTGTTTGTTCCACCAGTCGTTCTTCACTGTTCTTATAGAAGTCTTCCATCACCATAGCCCGGATAGAAGAAATATCCACAGCTTCGTTATTCATTCCCTGAAGAACAATCAGTTTGGTTTCACCTAACTTGTAATCCTTCATCTTACTACGGGCAATGGCA
The DNA here is from genome assembly GCA_900557355.1 of uncultured Bacteroides sp. Taxonomy (GTDB): domain Bacteria; phylum Bacteroidota; class Bacteroidia; order Bacteroidales; family Bacteroidaceae; genus Bacteroides. The sequence continues at coordinate 2,638 of USSR01000382.1, read as the reverse complement.
ATCGAAGCCTCAGGAACTTCTTGTCCGATCAGTACCACGCGTATCTCATTGTCCTTGCTGCCATGATAATGGATTTTTTTATCCAATACCTGTGTATTCTCAAAAGAAAGCTGTTCGGCAACAAACCGATTGGCGGCACTCTCATAGAAAGTGCTCTGAATGATCCCTACCGTCAGGTAAACAGCCGGACACATGGTCAGCACGGCAATCAGTATTATGTATTGGCGTACTTTCTTCTCCCGCTTCTTGTCCACAAACTCTTTACGCTGGAAGTGCATCACACGCACTCCGGCAAACGTGGCAAGACTGATAAATACCGAATTAATGAAGTAGAGATAGAATGCCCCAAGAAAATAAACCAGATTACCCGTTGCCAGCCCGTAGCCTGCCGTACAGAGCGGCGGCATCAAAGCAGTGGCAATGGCAACACCAGGAATTACGTTTCCTTTCTCCTTGGTAGACAGGGCAACTACACCGGCAAGACCGCCCATCAATGCGATGAATACGTCATAAATCGTAGGTGAAGTACGTGCCAGAAGCTCCGACTGTCCTTCGGCAACAGGGCTTACAAGAAAGAAGACAGTAGCTGTGGTTACACTGAACAGAGTCGTTATCAGAAAGCTCTTCAGTGAACGTTTCATCAATTCAAAGTCATTCAGACCGACAGAAAGTCCCACCCCCATGATAGGTCCCATCAGTGGAGAAATCAACATGGCACCGATGATTACGGCCGTGGAATTAACATTCAGTCCTAATGATGCCATAAAAATGGCAAAGATCAAAATCCACAGGTTAGCCCCTTTAAACTCTACTCCTTTGCGGATGGAGTCTACTGTTTCCAGCTCATTGTCCTTGTCTTTTCTCAGATCAAGATACTCGCTCAGGAACTTTTTAACGGCAAAAACATTTCGGTTTTGTTCAGGTGTTTCCATCATATCATTTACAATTTGACGATTTACAATTTACAATTTGCCATGCGGACTATTCTAATGTCTTATGATACGGTTTAGGATTGGTATTTGATTCAGCGGCAAATCACGCTTCACAACGTAGGCGATAAACAGTATCAGCAGAACTGTACGGTATGCCATACGCAGGTAGATATTGTCTATCGGCACATATTCGGCAGCAAGATAAAGCACAGCAGCAAGAAGCACATACATACCGATTGCCTTCAAATCATACTGTATCGGATATTTCTTCTGACCCACAAAGTAAGAAAGCAACATAGCAACGCCATATCCTGTAAATCCAGCCCAGGCACAAGCAATATAACCATACTTCGGGATCAGAAATATATTCATCAATATCAGGATGGTGCAGCCCGTCAATGAAAAATAAGCCCCCCAACGGGTTTCATCAATCAGCTTGTACCAGAAAGACAGGTTGAAATAAATGCCCATAAAGATTTCCGCTGCCATAACGATGGGTACTACCCGTAATCCGTCCCAATAATCACGCCCGATGATATGGCGCAGAATGTCCAGATAAAACATCACTGCCAGGAAGGCGAGTAAAGTAAAGATGATAAAGAACTTCATAGCCTGAGCATACATCTCACGGCTATCTTTCTCCTTGCTCTTACCAAATACAAAAGGTTCATAAGCAAAGCGGAATGCCTGGGTAAACATAGCCATAATCATGGCAATCTTACTGGCAGCTCCGTAGATACCGAGTTGTACGGTAGCCTCAGCCTCATCGGGATAAACGAAAGGAAAAATAATCTTATCAGCCACCTGATTCAAGATACCTGCCACACCCAATATCACCAATGGCAGGGAGTAACGAAGCATCCGTTTCAATAACTCTCTATCCAGCACATAGGTAAATCCTCTCAGTTCCGGTATCATGCACAACATGACAACAGAGGTACATACCAGATTGAAAAGGAAAGCATAACCTACATCATTCCCTTTCAGAACAACGTAATAGAAAAGATTGAGAGCAATATTGAGAAAGATAAACAGCAACTTCAATGCAGCAAACTTAATGGGACGTTTCTTATAACGCAGATAAGCGAACGGAATACTTTGAATAGCATCCATTGCCACCACAATCATCATCATACCTATATACCAAGGGTGCTCTCCGTATTCTAACCATCCGGCAATAGGTTCTAAAAACAACAATCCCAAAACAACGAATACCACTGAGCCGATACTTACGCTCAACAAGGTGGTGGAATATACCCGCATCGGATCATCTTGCCCTTTATTGGCAAAACGGAAGAATCCCGTTTCCATGCCGCACGTCAGTAATACCAGCATCAATGCCACCCAGGCATATATATTCCCGATGATGCAGGCAAAGCTATCGTATATACAGGTACCAGCAGATAATTGAGAAAACGTCCTACAATACTACTTACCCCGTAAATAGCTGTCTCTTTTGCTAAACTTTTTAATCCACTCATTTTTATTCGTTATTCATTAAATAACGTACGCTGACTATCGTAAAGACTACGTCCTAAATGTTTATAAGCCAATTCAGTTACTTCACGTCCGCGAGGGGTACGCTTCAGGAAGCCTTCTTTTATCAGGAACGGTTCGTACACCTCTTCTACGGTTCCGGCATCCTCGCCCAATGCCGTAGCAATGGTAGTAAGCCCTACCGGACCGCCCTTGAACTTATCGATATG
>USSR01000381.1 GCA_900557355.1 uncultured Bacteroides sp. | reverse complement strand
CTACTCCCCGGAAGGGCAGTTGTGTCAAGATTGGCAAGCTGAATACCGGCTGTCATTTCAGCTTTCTGCTTGCCCGCACCACATCCCACCATCATAAGGCAAGCTGCAGCTAAAGGTAAATAATGAGTTACTTTCATAAAATATAAAATAATGTTATAAAGTGATAGCGTGATAAAGTGATAAGGAGAAGGCATTCACCGTATCGTTTTATTGTTCTCGCTTGGCTTCTTCCAGCTCGGTAGAGACGGCATCCCACTCTTCCATCACAGAGTCGAGTTGTAGCTTCAGTTTCTGATGCTGCTCGTAGAGGGTCATATCCGAAGCCCCCTCGGGAGTTGCCATGCGGGCTTCAAGGATGGCGATGGCGGATTCGGTCTGCTCTATCTCCGATTCACAATCGGCAACGCGACGTTCCAATTTTTTGAGCTTCTTGTTCAGTTCCTTCTGTTCCTCGTAGGAAAGCTTGGCGCCGGACGGCCGAGTGGTGGTATCCGTATTCTCTTTACCACCGGAGGGTGAAGTAGAAAGTGCGGGTGCTTTCTGCAATTCGTTCAGACTTTCTATCTGCTTCTTTTGCAGGAAGTCGTAGATGCCACCGAGGTGTTCTTTCACAACTCCGCCACCGAACTCATATACTTTAGTCGCAAGTCCGTCCAGGAAATCACGGTCGTGGCTTACTAAAATGACTGTACCGTCAAATTCGCGGATGGCATCTTTCAGTACATCCTTCGAACGCATATCGAGGTGGTTGGTCGGTTCGTCCAATATCAGGAAATTCACGGGTTCCAGCAGGAGCTTGATCATTGCGAGGCGGGTACGCTCTCCACCGGACAACACTTTCACCTTCTTATCAGAAGCTTCGCCGCCGAACATGAAAGCGCCGAGGATGTCACGTATCTTCAAGCGGATATCGCCTACGGCTACGCGGTCGATGGTATCGAATACCGTCAGGCTTTCATCCAGGAGTTGTGCCTGGTTCTGGGCGAAGTAACCGATCTGTACATTATGACCAAGGGTGAGTTTACCGGTATAGTCGGTGATTTCTCCCATGATACATTTTACCAGAGTGGATTTACCTTCACCGTTCTTACCTACGAACGCCACTTTCTCACCACGGTTTATGGTCAGGTTTACATCGTGGAAGATGACATGGTCGCCATAGGCTTTCCGAATATCCTCACAGATGACGGGGTAACTTCCGCTACGGCTGCTGCAAGCAAACTTCAAGCGCAATGCCGAGTTGTCTTCTTCGTCTACTTCAATGCGTTCTATCTTTTCCAGTTGCTTGATGCGGCTCTGCACTTGCACGGCTTTCGTGGCTTTATAGCGGAAGCGTTCGATGAAGGCTTCGGTATCTTCTATCTGTTTTTGCTGATTCTCATAAGCACGAAGTTGCTGTTCGCGACGTTCCTTCCGCAGTACGACGAATTCATCATACTTCACTTTGTAGTCGTAGATCTGTCCGCAAGTGATTTCAATGGTGCGCGTGGTGACATTATTGAGGAATGCACGGTCGTGACTCACCAATACCACGGCATTGGCACGTGTGGAAAGGAAGTTTTCAAGCCATTGGATACTCTCTATATCCAGATGATTGGTAGGCTCGTCAAGCAACAGCACATCGGGACGGCGAAGCAGGAGTTTGGCAAGCTCAATACGCATACGCCAACCACCGGAGAACTCACTAGTGGAGCGGTCGAAGTCTTCACGACTGAAACCTAAACCTTGCAAGGTCCGTTCTATTTCAGCACGGAAGTTAGTGCCCCCCATCATCAGGAAACGTTCATTCTCGTGGGTGAAACGGTCGATAAGTTTGTGATAATCTTCGCTGTCATAATCAGTGCGTTCGGCAAGTTGCCGGTTCATGCGTTCGATGTCCGCTTGCATTTCGAAGATGTGTTCGAAGGCAAGTTCCGCCTCTTGCATCACGGTACGCTTATCGCTGAGGATCATCACCTGTGGCAGGTAACCGATAGTACATTCGCGGGGAATGGCGACGACGCCGGAAGTAGGCTGCTGTAGTCCGGCCAATATCTTGAGCATGGTAGACTTACCCGCACCATTCTTGCCCACCAGGGCGATGCGGTCTTTTTTGTTGATTACGTAAGAGACGTCTTCGAACAGAGGGGTTGCATTAAATTCTACCTTCAGTCCTTCTACTGATATCATAGTGTCAATGAATTTATCGTTCAAGGCTGCAAAGGTAGCGATTTCCAGTGGGATATGACATCGGAAGCGTATATTATTGTATCAATTCTGCATAAAAAGAGCGCTTTATCCTTCTATTTTCAGGGGCAAGGTGATTGAAAAGCACGTACCCTTCCCGGGTGTGGACACCACTTCGATCTTGCCTTCGAAACGTTTGACGATTGTCCGGCAGATGGACAGCCCCAGCCCTGTACCTTGTTTGAAGGCATCTCCTTTGTAAAAACGATCGAAAATATGTCCGAGCACTTCTTTTGACATGCCTGTTCCGGTATCTTCCACAAATATCCTCACACATTCGGAGGCAATAGGCCCAGGTCGGTATCCGATACGGATATTTCCTTCGGAGGTGAACTTAATCGCATTGTTCACCAGATTGTTTATAACCTGGTTCAACCGAGCGGGATCAGTATAAATGGTAACCTCCTGTCCGGGGAGATCCAACAACAACTCCACTCCTTCGTGCATATTCATCCTTTGCGCACTGCCTATCTCGTTCAGTACCCGGTGGAGGGAGACATTGTAAAAGTTGAACTCCATGGTGTTCGATTCTATCTTGGAAAGATCCAGGATGTCGGAAATCAAGACCATCAGCAGCCGGCTGTTCTTTTCGATCAGAGAGGTAAATTCTATGATATCTTCTTTGGTCAAGTCCGATTCACCAGAGGCCAGCAGAGAGGAAAAACCTACGATGGCATTGAGTGGCGTGCGTATTTCGTGGCTCATATTGGCAAGAAAGATACTTTTCAGTTCGTCACTGCGCCGAGCTGTACGCAGGGCTTCGTTCAGCCGTTCTTCGGTATCTTTATATTTCTGGGTGCTCATGCAAATGCCGACGATGCGGAAAGGGGTTTCTTTCAACTGCCCGACATAGGTGGACTGGGCTTCGAACCACTCCCAACTGCCGTCATCACGGCGAAGGCGGTATTCGACGGGGGCTTCATACAGATTGCCATCCAGTTGCAGTGACAAGGCATCAAATACCGACTGGCGGTCATCAGGATGCATCAGGTAAGCGAACTCCTCGGGAGTAAGGGTGTAATCTCGCGTGGGAATGCCCAGGTATTCGAAGTAACGGGGGTCGATAATCATAAGATTACGCTCCATATCGTATGACCATTGGAATATCTGCGTGCGACTCAAAGCAATGTTCAACAGGTGTTTTTGGGTGCTTTCTTCCAGCACGTTTCGGTAATAGAGCACGATTCTTGCCAGTCGTTCTTCTTCATATATGCCTACCAAAGCGCCTTGTATCAGGAAACTGATGCGTCTTTTCGGTTCTAATATAAAGCAATTGGAAGACAGGTGGATGACGCGCCGACGGCCTTCGTGCAAATCCTGCAGGTAACGGGGCAGAACGCTTTCTTTATCCTGCACTACCTCCAACATATTGACAACGGGCTTTCCAATAACATCCGCATCCAGTTGAAGTTCATCGCCCATCTGCTTGTTCACACGCCAGATGCGGTCTTCAAGATCAATCATAACAATGCTGACGGGCCATACATCGAACAATTGTTCAGCAATGGCGTTCACAATCCGTACTTCCTGAGGTATATCGGGGTTCATAAGGTTATTTTTATCGTGTAAGGGGACAAAGTTCGGGCATAAACAGGGAGATGACAAACAAAACGGAAGAAATCAACATTCTATTTCGACACAGATATATTCCATCGTTTACACCTTTACATCTTTTAACGGGACGGAAAGAGATAAAGAAGCGAATTTAACGGTTATTTCTGTTGATTATATACCGATATCTTTCAATTTTGCATACCTAAATGGAAAAAGATGAGCATAAGTAAATTCAATATACATGCAGGCTTCACAGCTTACAAGTGTGTCACAGTTAATGAGCTGGAACCTTTATTGGAGAAATCCTATAAGACAGAAGGAGGTATTTTTGCCCTCTGCAGCAGGGGTTCCCTAAAAGCAATCATCAACCATACCGAATACCGGATTCGGGCGAATGAGTTAATAGCGCTTCCGCCGGAATCTTTCATCCAGCTGCTGGCTGCGTCGGATGATCTGGAGATACATACTGTCATGTTTTCACAGCAACTGATCCAGAACGCGGGGATGGGTAAGAATATGATGGATAAGTTCTATGTCATCGGTAAGCACTATGTTTTCCCGTTATCAAAAGTGGCTTCCACACTGTACACGGAAATGTTTACGTTTCTGTCGCACCTTTATAAAGAGGTTGGTGAGAAATTGAGTGAAGCTGTGTCTCAGTCGTTCCTAAGCTTGATGTTACAGGGAGTGTCCGAGCTTTGTCCGGAACAAGCGAAGCTGATAGAAACACCGGGTAGCAGGCATTTCCAGCAGTACCGGATTTTTATCCGGATGGTACATGAGGAGTATGTCCGGGAGCATCAGGTGGCGTATTATGCCAGGAAAATGAATATACAAACGTCCGCCCTCTGCCGACTTGTCAAGAAAGAATCGGGACATACGGTGATGGAGATTATCAATAAGACGCTCATCATGGATGCCAAGACACAACTGCGCACAGAAAATACGTCGGTGAAGGATATTGCGCTGAGTCTGGGATTCAATAATGCGGCTTTCTTCAATAAATTCTTTAAGAAACATACGGGGGTGACGCCACAGATGTTTCGGAACTCGATGAGATAGCGGGGATATAGAAATTTGATAAAAATCCCTATGTTTGCGTCATAAAAGATATTCCCGTGACCGGGTCCCCAAACCTGGTTTTCAGGAGCGGAGAAGAGGAAGATATCATTGCCTTCCGGCTTGACGAAACCGCTAAGCGGAGATTCACGGCTCATCATATAAGCAGTGACGTAGTTCTGATTTCCACTCACCGTATATACATAATAATGCGAATCAGTAGTTGAATTTTGTTCATATCCCTACAGAAATGAATCTTTAGTCCGTTGATGGCGACTGCTTTCGTGCAGTCAATTATAAGTCTAAAGATAAATTACCGTCCACTTTTGTCTGAAGATTTTGATTTCTCAGAAAAAAGATGAAAATAAGAGAATGTAACATCTTGTATTTCAGACGCTTAAAAAGTACATATCTCACATAACGACTGAGGTACCCTCACATAACGACTGAGGGTACCTCAAATAACGTCTCAAGTCAGATGTAAATATAAAAGAGTGAATTTCAAGTATTGGTTTAACTCATAACCGTGCAGAAATGAACATAATTCAACTCCTGATTCGCATTAATCAATGTCATTTTTGATAAACGGGCTATCCATACCTTCCATTCCCGGAGCAAAAAGCCCGTTACCTTCAGCAAAACGGAAAGGACCGTCCGGACGATCAGCTATCATGACATACGTACCCATCTGCTCATCCGGTTTCACAAAGGTGACATAGAGGTAGTAAGTATCGCCAAACTTAGAAAGTGAAGGGTCAGCCAGATTATCGGGAATCAAAGGATTATAATTACAGTTTGCTATCAAAGTTTCCACAACGGAGGCATCCACAGCCAAAGCCGTCCCATGACGGATGCCACGGGGGAATGAAACCAGATCGGATACATCTTCCCAAGTCTCGCCATGATCCAGTGAACGGACTGCACCGTAACGGTGGTCGCGGTATTTATCGAAATAAACATAGAGTGTATCACCCACAAACAAGGGGGCAGGTCCTTCCGCCCAGTAGTTTCCGGTAATAGAAGGGGAAACTTTAGTGGGGAATCCTTTCGCCAGATTTCTGGTACGGGTAATGCGGAGATTCTTCTCCGGAGGATTGGAGTTCTCATTCTTCACCACCATAATCAGGTCCTCGTTCTTCGGGTCTTTCACGATGGCAGCATCAATGACGCTAAAATCGGGATTGAAAAACATTTTGGTCTTCGAGAAGGTCTGGAAATCTTTCGTGGTTACGTAGTACATACGATGGTTCAACCCTTTCTCACTCTCACTAGTTGCCACTTCCTTATGACGACCGGGGATGGTAGTTGCCCAGAATATATAATACGTCTGCGATGGTTCATCGTAGAAAAGTTCGGGCGCCCAGCAATTGTGGGCAGTCGGTTCGTGCATCATGACGGGGATGGCTCGCTGCTCGCTCCAATGAATCAGGTCGCGGGAAGAGGCATAGCCAATAATCCGGTCGGTCCAACTGGAAGTCCAGACCATGTGGAAAGTGCCGTCAAGTGCCTGACAGATACTCGGATCACGCATCAGCTTATCTTTACCCACGGCAGGGGTCAGGTATGACTTGCCACCGTTTAGGGCGGTCCAGTTCAGGCCATCGTAACTATAAGCCAGATGCAATCCGTCTCTGCTGTCATTGATGAAATAGGAAAAAAGGTAAGCCGTTTCATTGGCACAGGTGGTCATCAGGGTGCCGAAACACAAAGCCAACCAGATAAGTACAGTTTTCATGGTTTATTCAAGATTAATGATTTCATTGCCTACAAAGATATAGCATCCCCGGAACATACCGAAACGGAAAAGACTGGAGAAATGAACCGAAACCTGTAATATTGTGTAAAATTCAGTTGTCCAATCAGAAGAATTCCTCTACCTTTACACCGGTACATCAAACATTATAGATTATGAAAGGAAAGCGTAATGGGAA
>USSR01000380.1 GCA_900557355.1 uncultured Bacteroides sp. | reverse complement strand
TTAGCCATGCGCAGCAGCTACTTCGCGCACCTGTTCAATCAGGTAGCGATGTCCTCGATGCACTCCGTCAAAAAAGCCTATGGTAGCAACACAAGGCTGAGGAAGCACTTCCGGTATGTTACGAAGCAACTGCACTACTTTAATTTTTAATTATCAATTGTCAATTGAATAAATGGCTCCAGTCTTCACATGCTTTCGGCGTATAGGTAGAAATACCCAATGTTTCCGCCACACGACAATTCTCGGAAGAATCATCTATAAAGAAAGTTTCTTTTGGATCTATGCCTGTCTCTTCCAACAGTCTCTCAAAAATAGCAACGTCCGGCTTTACCATCTTCATTTCATAAGAAAGGAAAATCTTCTCAAAATAATCTTCTACCCGGAAAGCCTTGTAGTGGAAAGCATGCTTACACGACCACTTCCAGTGAATTTCATTGGTATTACTCAACAGATAAACCACATATTTCTCACGAAGTTTCAACAACAAATCCAACTTATAGGTAGGAATACCTCCCAGAAAACTATTCCAGGCGGCATCTATACGGGCATCAGTCACTACCTTCCCCATCTGTTCACGGATCGCATTCCGGAACTCCGCACTGGTAATCAGTCCTTTTTCATGCTGCAAGAAGAAGCCTTGCTGATGACAAACATCGAGCATAGCCTCTACATTGGGCATACCTAACCTTGCAAAATTCTCAACACAACGCTGACGGTCCAGGTCGATCAACACACCGCCAAAATCAATAATAAGGTTTTTAATTCCTTTTTCTTTCATTTTATTTCTGAGTTAAACGTCGAATGAAACGTATCGCTTCACCTACCCATAATACCAGTGAAGTAGAAGCAATAATAATCACCCAAGTGACTAAATCAAGTGGCACAGTACGGAATACGGCACCACCGAACTGTACAATAAGGAACTGTCCGACTAAGATAGCAAGTACTATCAGTTCCATACCATACGATTTGGAAATCCCTTTGAAAGCGGAGTCTGTAGTACCAAACACACGCGCATTGAAAAGGTTCCAGAATTGCAGCATCACGAAGAATGTGAAGAATATGGTCAAGCGTTCCGGTGTCATGCCGCCCTCGGCATGGTTAAACCAGTACAACATTCCCATCAGTATAATCAGGAAGGCCCCACCTACACCTAAAATGTAGGAACGCATGGCTTTCGAAATAATAAAGTCATTGCCACTGCGCGGTTTCTCTTGCATAACACTCTCGCTGGGCGGAATAGAAGCCAGAGCCAAAGCAGCAAAAGTATCCATAATAAGATTTACCCACAACATTTGAGTTACAGTAAGCGGTAATTCCGTACCTATCAAGGAGCCAAGCAAAACGATAAGCAAAGCCACAAAATTAATAGTCAACTGAAAAACAATGAAGCGCTGGATATTCTTGTACAGCGAACGGCCCCACATCACGGCTGTGCCGATACTATTAAAGGAATCGTCAAGCAGGGTTATATCACTGGCTTCCTTGGCCACTGACGTTCCCGTACCCATAGACAGACCCACCTGTGCATGGTTCAATGCAGGGGCATCATTCGTACCGTCTCCCGTTACGGCTACCACCGCACCTTTTTGTTGTAACAACTGTACCAGGCGTTGCTTATCTGTAGGCCGCGCACGCGACATAATTTTCAGATCCATCACACGGTCGAGTGCTTCTTCATCTGCCAGTTCCGCAAAGGCAGCACCTGTTATCCGGTTACGTTCCGTATCTTCCGGTTTCCACAGACCAATCTGGCGTGCAATTTCCGTAGCCGTACCCGGTGTATCTCCCGTTACAATCTTGATATCGATACCGGCCGACTGGCATTTCGATACCGCCGCAGGCACATCCTGACGAATAGGATCACTGATAGCAACCACACCCAGGAATGACAAATCATGATCGGCAACCAATTCCACACAATCTCTTGTATCCGTATCTTCTACGATCTTGAAAGCAAAACCAAGGGTACGCATCGCCATGTTCTGATAACCCAGCAATTGTTTTTCTACCGTAGAGCGATACTCTACCGCATCGACCCGTTTGCCATCCAGAATAACATCTTTACATTTGCCTAAAACAATTTCAGGAGCACCTTTCACGTACAATACCTTCTTACCCATCAAAGGAGACTTCACCAAAGTCGCCATGAATTTACGTTCGGTAGAGAAAGTCAACTGATCCACAACCGGAGCATTCTCACGTAATTCCAGATAATCCCTGTTCCTGCTGTTCAACCATAAAAGCAAGGCTACCTCTGTCGGATTCCCTACTCCTTTCGGTTTTTCACCTTCGGCTATCTCTTCCAGAAAAGCTGTAGAATTGGTACTAATACCTTCCACCACCAATTTGCTGATATCATCTTCACCGACTTCTCCGCCATTTTTCAAACCATAGAAACTCGGTTCATAAACTTGCATCAGATTTTGAGTCAATGTACCCGTCTTATCCGTACAAATCACAGTGATGGCACCCATCGTCTCGCAAGCATGCATTTTCCGAACCAGATTGTTGGTAGAAAGCATACGGCGCATATTCAATGCCAGACTCAATGTCACACTCATCGGCAACCCTTCGGGCACTGCAACCACAATCAGGGTTACTGCCATCATAAAGTATTGCAAGGTAGCTTTCAATGCCGGAAGCCAGTCTGCAAAAGTATGGAAAGTAGAGAAAGGATATACCAGTATTACATCTTTAATAAAGAAAATGGCAAATGCCAATCCGGCTACCGAGAAACCGATCTTACCAATCAGATTGGCAAGCTTGGTAAGCTGTATGTTCAGCGGAGTAGGCTCCGTACTCTGTTCCGTACTCTGCCGGGCTACCTTTCCGATTTCCGTATCATCCCCCACACTAAGCACCCGCATTGTTCCATGACCGTCTACAACCGTAGTACCACGCAACACACGATTGGAAGCATATGTAGCTTCTTCATCAAAATCTGCTTCTACAGTCGTTTTACTAACTACAGGTTCACCAGTCAGATTGGATTCATTGATTTGCAAAGAAATAGCTTCCAGCAGTTCACCGTCAGCAGGAATTTCTTCTCCTGTTTCCAGAACGATAATATCTCCTACTACCACATCTTTCCGGGGAATCTCCTGCACGCGACCATTACGGATAACTTTCACCAAAGTTTCCTCATTGACCGCATTCAGCAAATCAAATTTTTTATTAGCATCATATTCAAAGAAGAAGCCGATTCCGGTAGCCAGCAATATGGCGGCAATAATACCGATTGTTTCGGCATATTCATTCTCTACGATCGAGATGATCAAAGAAAATAGTGCAGCAACTAAAAGCACCCTGACAACAGGGTCTTCAAACTTTTCAAGATATAACTTCCATAGGGAGGGACGCTTGGGAGGCGTTAACAGATTGACTCCGTACTTCTCGCGGCTTTTTCTTACTTCGTCGTCAGTAAGTCCGCCATGATAAAAATCATCCTTCATTGCAGTCATGCAAATTGTTAGCTTTAATTAAGAGCCACAAAAGTACAATATTAATTTGGGATACCGAATGTTATTAAATCTTTTTATAGGTTAGTCTTACCATCAATCTCTGTGCCCTGTTCCTTAATCTGACGACCATTGATCGGAAGTATAAACCAGAATGTAGATCCCTTACCATATTCAGATTCCACACCAATCTTCCCCCCCAGTTTACGGATAATCATTTCACAAATAGCCAATCCCAGACCAGTACCTTTTTTATTCTGTTCCACCCGAACAAAGCGTTCAAAAATATGATTAACCTTGTCTTCCGGAATACCGCTACCGGTATCTTTCACATAGAAATAAAGACCTTCAGCACAACGGTTATAGCCAAAAGTAATGCTACCCTCATCTGTAAACTTCACAGCATTGGTCATGAAATTGGAAACGACCTGTTGCAAACGGTTTCTGTCTGTATACATAATACATTCATCCGCAGGAGTTTCTCTGATAATCTGGATAACAGCAGCTTTATCTTCCAGTCTCATACGGAACAATTGTTCTATATCAAGCATCAGTTGCTTGACGTCCACCTCAGAGAACGTAAACTCCAATGTACCTGCTTCTATTTTAGAAAGGTCAAGAATATCAGCAATCAATTGCTGCAATAACTCGTTATTAGAATGAACTATTTCCAAAAACTGTGTCTTCTCCTCTTCCGTACCGGCAGAAGCCAGCAATTCGGAAAAGCCGACGATAGCATTCAGTGGCGTACGTATCTCATGGCTCATATTAGCAAGAAAAGCAGATTTGGAACGATCTGCATTCTCCGCTTTTTCACGGGCTTTATGCAATTCCACTTCTGCTTTCTTCAAGCGTGTAATATCATGTACAGTAATTACCATGCCTTCCTTGTCATCTATCTCCATATATTCGCCGGAAACATACGTATCACATTCAGATACCTCTCCTCGCCTATCCCGTATATCGAGTGTAGCCTCCAAGTCTGTAAAACTACTTTTTGCACGATAAGTCTCTTCTATCTTTCTCCGGATAGGGCAACTGCCGCAAAGTTCATGCGTTCCGCATCCTCCTTCGGCGGACAATGCGTTATTACAACGCAGCAAATCTCCTACACGGGGTAATCTACCTTCCGGCTTACGGGCTTTGGTGATATCATAATAGTTTGTCCGGGTAACAACAAAATCCCTGTTTATCAAAAGAATAAAAGCATGAACATTTTGCATAATGGAACGAAACAGTTCTTCTGAGCTGCGCAATGCTTTTCTGGCGTTTCCTGCTTTAAGCAGCAGACGTCTACTTCTACCGTTTAAAAACACAAACAATAGCAATACTCCCACAAGTACCGCCATACCGATCAGAATTAGTATCGTCATAAAGAGTTCATTTACAATAAAAACGAAACAAATATATCTCTTTCAAATCAAAACCGGAAACAAAAGAGCGGTATTTATTGTTATTTATAAAGAAAACCTAAAAAATAGTTTTATGGACAAGTACATTTGCACAGTTTGTGACTACGTTTACGATCCCGAAATGGGCGATCCGGAAAACGGCATTGAGCCGGGAACATCGTTTGAAGACCTTCCTGAAGATTGGGTTTGCCCGCTATGTGGAGTCGGAAAAGAAGAATTTGAGAAAGCGTCCTAAGACGCTTTCTTTTCTTTTACATCACTACTTGCTTCTACTACATTTACCACATAATCGCCCAGCTTTTCGCACTCTGCGATAATATCCATATAGTAAACGCCCATCTGATAATCATATTCTTTATTATTTACATCCAGAATATTCTGATTCTTCAGCTGATTGCGATAGTTATTAATTTCATTCTCAATATTGAATGACTTATTCACGTCAATACTTTGGTGGTCGGAGCGTTCCACAACGACAATCATTTGTGCCAACGCATCATCCGTCAGTTTCATCATAAAGTGAATATGATCATATTGCTTTTCTGTGAAGTCCTGATTGGTCTGACGTTTACGATTGATAGTACGAGCAAGATTATAGCAACTATCACCAATACTTTCAATTTCCGTGACCTCACGAAGCATGGCACGAATCTGCAGCTTACTTTCTGAACTCAAACGTCCGTCGGACACTTGGTTCAAATAATTGGCTATCTCCAATTCCATATTATCGCTGATATTCTCATATTTCTCGATACGGCTGAACAGCTTATTATAATCATCATCCTTATCCGTATGCAACAGGTCCTGTACCATATTGAACATACGATGAGTACGCTCTGCAAACAGATGAATTTCTTTACGCGCCTGCAATATGGAAAGCTCCGCTGTAGAAAGCATACCACCGGAAATAAAGCGAAGACGATATTCCTCGTCGGCTTCTTTCTGCGGAATAATGGCGCAAACCGTACGTTCTATCAATTTCACAAACCAGATCAACAACAATACATTGCAGATGTTGAAGCAAGTGTGAAATGCTGATAACTTAAATGAAACTGCTACGGCAGGGTCTTTCGTTCCCATCACGTTTTCCACAAACCACGATACGGCACTCGTAAACGGAGTGAAAAGACAAAGCACCCAGATAACACCGAAGACATTGAATACCAGGTGAGCCAATGCAGCCCTCCTCGCCTGCGTATTACCGGTTAAAGCAGCAAGATTGGCAGTAATAGTAGTACCGATATTCTCGCCCAATACTAATGCCGCCCCCAATTCAAAGCTTATCCATCCATTGGCACACATGATAAGCGTAATAGCCATCGTCGCTGCCGATGCCTGCACAACCATAGTCAAAATAGTACCAATAAACACAAACAACAGAATAGAAATATATCCCATATCGGTATAACTCTGTACAAAAGCCAGCATTTCCGGATTTGCTTTCAAATCCGGTGCATTGGATTGTAACATAGAAAGTCCCATAAAAAGGAAAGAGAAACCGAAAATAAATTCACCGATAGACTTACGATGACTTTTTTGAGAGAAGAGAAGAGGGATGCCAAAGGCAAGTAGAGGAAGTGCGAAAGCGGCTATATCAACTTTGAAGCCTAATGCCGAGATAATCCATGCTGTAACGGTAGTACCGATATTAGCTCCCATTATTACACCAATGGATTGGGATAAAGTGAGTAGTCCGGCGTTTACAAAACTCACCACCATAACGGTAGTTGCAGAAGAAGATTGAATCAGTGCTGTGATCAGCACACCCGTCAGCACCCCGGTTACCCGGTTGGTAGTCATTGCCGTTAGAATTTTCCGGAGCCTGTCGCCGGCAAACTTTTGAAGTCCTTCACTCATTATCTTCATTCCGTACAAGAATAATGCCAGTGAGCCAAGCAGCTTTAAAAAATCATAAAAAGAATATTCCATCTTTAATTAATTAGAAGAC
>USSR01000379.1 GCA_900557355.1 uncultured Bacteroides sp. | reverse complement strand
CTGCATACAGTTCACGCCTTTTTATATCTATAAACGATTAGTCTTCTTATTTGATGCCCAACTGGGTTTTTACTTTAGCAGTAACATCTACACTTTCTGAACTAACATAAGGTATCGGTGTACGAGCCAGGTCGAAGATATAGATTACACCTTCTGCTTTACCTACAGCTTGAATGGCTTCATCCAATTTCTTATAGATAGGTACTAAAGCATCCTGCTGTGCTTTCTGCATATTTTGATAAGCGTCTTGCTGGAACTCCTCTTGTCTTTGAGCCATGTCCTGTAATTCTTTTTGGCGTCTGTCTGCAATATTTTTCGGCAGAGAATCTGCTTGTTGTTGGAATTCCTGAACTTTCTTGTTGAATTCAGCCTGAGAGCGCTGCATTTCTTCCTGATACTGTTTTGACATAGCTTCAAGATCAGCTTGTGCTTTGGTATATTCCGGCATAGCAACAATAACCTCCTGAGAGTTCATGTGAGCAAATTTTTGTGCCATCGCTCCTAACGGAAGAGCGAATAGTACTACGAGTAGTGCGATTTTTTTAAGCATAATGTTTATTGTTTATTTTAATAATTAGTCATTGTTTGGTGCAAATATAGTGCAAAGCAAATGTAAAACAAAATAAGCCAGCTTATTTTTAATACTGAGATGCCGCCTATATTCGACTAGCAAATGTATGAAATTAATTTGAATATCCTAACTTCTCAAGCACTTCATTACTGATGTCAATACGCGGAGAAGCAAAAATAATGCTTGTTGCGGATGCCCGGTCTACAACTACCGAATATCCTTTCTGCTCCGATATTTCTTTGACCGCATTATAAATCTCATCCTGAATGGGTTGCATCAGACTTTCACGTTTCTTGAATAATTCCCCTTCAGGTCCGAAATAAGTACGGCGAAGTTCAGCGGCTTCTTTCTCCTTAGCGACAATCGCTTCCTCTTTCTTTCCCTTTTGTTCTTCAGAAAGAAAGACTTCTTCCGATTGATAGTTCTTGTACAACGTTTTGGCTTCCTCGGCAACTTTTTCTACTTCACTTTGCCACTTCTTGGAAGCTTGGTTCAACTGTTCGTTAGCACGTTCGTATGCCGGAATATTTTTCAGAATATACTCCATGTCAATCAAGGCAAACTTTTGTGCACTGGCTGTCATGCCTACGGCAAACAGCAAGATCATTAATAAAACAGACTTTCTCATAACGTTTGGTTTTTGTGATACAATTAGAATTCCTGTCCTAAGATAAAGTGGAACTGACTGCCACCATAATCTTTCGAACCACGTATTTTATCGAAACCGTATGCCCAGTCAATACCCATCATACCGATCATCGGCAGGAAGATACGGACACCGACACCTGCAGAACGTTTCAAATCGAACGGATTGAAGTTCTTTACATCGTGCCATGCATTACCGGCTTCTACAAAACCTAACGCATAAATACTGGTACTTGTTTCCAGCATTAGCGGATATCTTAACTCAAGTCCGAGACGGGTATAAGCATAACCTTCGTAGCCGTAAGGGGTTAATGAACTGTTTTCATAACCACGAAGAGCGATACTTTCCGTAGCGTAGCTGGAGTAGCCGGTCATGCCGTCACCACCCACGTCGAATGTTTCGAACGGAGACTTCTTATACTTGTTGTAATGTCCTAACAAACCGAATTCAACACGACCCATCAATACCGGAGTACGTTTAACTGCTACCGGATCCATCAACGGGATGTATACTTTGGATTTGAATTTCCATTTGTGGTATTCAATCCATTTGTGCATCTTGTTCATATCATCCTGATTGCTGGTACTGTATTTGCTGTAGTCAGTTCCGTCGAACAGTGAGTACGGCGGAGTTAGCTGTACAGACAATGAGAATTCAGAACCTGAACGAGGATAAATCGGGTTATCAATAGAACTACGAGACAAAGTCAGGTTAATGCTGAGGTTATTACACTTACCATTTGTAACAGGGAAGTATTGCCAGTCGCTCAGGATATAGCGTTGGTAGGATAACTCAGCAGTGAACTGGAAGTAATCATCCGGCCATTTCAAACGCTTACCGAACATAGCGGCTACACCGAACATCTTGATAGACTTATCAGGGTCATAATAGTTTTCATAACTATTGTAGTTGCCGTAGTTGTACATACCGTAACCATACATACCACTATACATACTGTTGTAGTAGCTGTTCATGTATGCTGAGTTGTAGTAACGGCTACTGATGTCTGTCTGTACAGAATAGAATGCTGACAGAGAGAATGCATTCGGACGTTTGCCCCCGAACCATGGATCGTAGAATGAAATGCTATAGGATTGATAATACTTGGCATTGGTTTGTCCGCTGACGGTCAAAGTCTGTCCATCACCTTGCGGCAGGATACCACGATAATTTTCACCCGGATGCAGTAAGTTGGCAACTTACCGATGATACCGGTTTGTCCCCAACCGGCAGAGAATTCTACCTGGTCGTTAGCTTTGGATACCAGATCGTAACCTATATCCACTGTTCCGTCTTCCGGTCTTGGTTGGATATCCGGTTTGATTTGTTCCGGGTCGAAATGTCCCATCTGCTGGATTTCACGCATAGAACGCATCAAGTCTTCACGGCTGAAAAGGTCGCCCGGACGGGTACGGAGTTCACGACGAACAACGTTTTCGTACAAACGGTCGTTACCATTGATGCTGACCTTATTGATGGTAGCCTGACGACCTTCGAAAATACGCATTTCGAGGTCGATAGAGTCTCCTACGATATTCACTTCTACGGGTTCAAGGCTGTAGAACAAATAACCGTTGTTATAGTAGAGATTACCGATAGCGTCTTCGTCTGACATGGTACGTTCTTCCAGCAACTTCTGGTTGTATACGTCACCTTTCTTCATACGAAGCATAAAGTTCAATTGTTCGGAAGGATACAGAGTATTACCTACCCACGTTACATTGCGCAGATAATATTTCTCTCCTTCATCAATCTTCATGAAGATATCCACGGTGCGGTCATCATACGGTTTGATGCTGTCTTCTACAATCATGGCATCGCGATAACCCAACTCGTTGTACTTATCGATGATCAACTGTTTGTCTGCCTCGAAGTTTTCTTCCACGAACTTCTTGGTACGGAACAGGTTGAGCAATTTATTCTTTTCGTTGGTCTTCTTCATGATGCGTTTCAACTTCTTGGTTGTGATCGCTTCATTACCAACGATGGTGATTTCATGCACTTTTACCTTCTCTTTTTTGTCGATATCAATATCCACGATTACTTGGTTTTCGTTGGATACATCGTCTTTTTGTGAGATGATAACTTCTGCGTTCTTAAAGCCCTTGTCATCAAAGTAACGTTTGATCAGAGTCTTGGCACGGTCGATGACATTGGGAGTTACCTGTCCGCCCTTGATCATACCGATCCGGCTCTCGATGTCTTCACGTTCTGATTTCTTCACTCCGTGATAGCGGATTTCAGAGACACGAGGGCGTTGAGTCAGATGAATTGTTAACCAAATCTTGTCACCTTCTATCTTGTCTGCGGTGATCTGAACATTGGAGAACAAGCCATGACGCCAGTAACGCTTACAAGCCTGAGTGACTTCTTCACCCGGGATAGTAATCGTTTGGCCTACAGACAAACCGGAAAGTCCGATCAGTACATAGTCCTCATAGTTCTTTACTCCTTCTACTTTAATTTCTGCAATTTCATACTTTTTGGGTGCTCCCGAGTAGAGAATAACCGGCTTTGCTGCGTCGTCATCGGTGCCATTGGCATCTTGAGCCGCGCTTGTCAATACACAACCAAAGAGGCAGATAAACGCTGTGAGTATAGAGAAAATACGATAGTGCATTTATGTTTTGGATTAAATATGTTTGAGTTTAACTGATTTGTTCACTGGTTTTACCGAATCTGCGTTCCCGTCTCTGGTAGTCGCAGATGGCTTTGCGAAGTTCCTCTTCCCGGAAGTCAGGCCAATAGGTTTCGCAAAAATAAAGTTCCGAATACGCGCATTGCCAAAGTAGGTAATTGCTCAGGCGGATTTCTCCACCGGTACGTATCAGCAAGTCGGGATCAGGCATGAAGCCGGTTGTCAGGTGCTTCGACATTA
Organism: uncultured Bacteroides sp.; assembly: GCA_900557355.1. Classification (GTDB taxonomy): domain Bacteria; phylum Bacteroidota; class Bacteroidia; order Bacteroidales; family Bacteroidaceae; genus Bacteroides. The sequence continues at coordinate 2,732 of USSR01000379.1, read as the reverse complement.
AATCGCAGTTGATTTGTTCGGGTGTCAATTCTCCTTTCTGTACCAAGACAGCTATTTGCCGGCTGGCTTCTGTTATTTCCCAACGTGAAGAATAACTAAGAGCAAGTACCAGGCACATGCCTGTATTCTTAGATGTATGTTCTACGCAATTGTATAAACGGGTTTGTACATTTGCGGGTAACTTTTCTATATCTCCGATAATCCGGAAACTGATGTTGTTCTTCATGAATGTATCTTCTTCGATGGAATCGAAAAGAAGGCTCATCAGAGCAGCAACTTCGTCTGTAGGACGGTTCCAATTTTCGGTTGAGAACGTATATAGGGTCAGATATCTGATGCCCAGCCTGGCGGCTTCTTCGGCTATCACATGAACGGTTTCTGCACCGATCTGATGTCCGTAGCTGCGTTCGTGTCCACGCTGCTTCGCCCATCGTCCGTTGCCGTCCATGATAATCGCCACATGCTGGGGTATCCGGCTCAAATCAATTTGTTCTTTATATTGCATCTTTTTTTAGTTGTTACATTCCTTACATCTTGGGAAGAGGTCGTAGGTGATGAAAAAAACAGTAAATGCGTAACTATCTTTATTCTTCCAACCTTTTCCTTTTATCTGGTACGGATCTTCCAGCTGCAAGCCTTCCCGTTGGGTAACATCCAACTGATCGCTAAGACTGAACCGCATCGTAAACTCACATCCTATATTGATGCGCGGGGTTGCTTTGTATTTTACTCCCACTCCAATAGGAATGTTCATTGTAAAGATCGTCTTTACAGGTTTTGGTGCAAACGTAAAACCTAATCCACCTAATATATAAGGTGTAAACCGACGGTCACCCCGGTACGTGTTACCGATACCATATCCCAAAAAGTTATATTCAAATTGCGCTCCTAAATCGAATATAGTCCGTTTGAAAGTGGCATACTCTTCATTGGGATACGCATTTTTGAAATCTCTCGTGTCGCCGGAAATCCTGCCGGCTGTCAGGTTACCTTTTATAGCCATGTGTGGATTCAGTAAGTATCGGGCAATGAAACCTCCCGCTATTCCTGTGTTCTTAAACAGGGTACTGCTATTCGCATCTCCCATATAAAAACTTCCTCCAATGGCTCCTCCCAGTTCCCAAGTATATTCCTCTTGCGCAATGGCGCAACAGAAGGGAAACATGAGCAGAAAAAACACTATCTTTATATTCCTTGCAATAGTCATACCGTTCTCTTTATGTTCCTTATTTATTAGGGAAACGGAAAATAGACTATTTTATTATTGTATCTTGAAACCCAGTTTGTTTAGACGACCTCGCCATATACTACCGTCGTTCCATACAATCCAAATATAATGATTCTTATCGATAGTCAAAGAATAATCTCCTTTGTCCTTAAAGAGGCTTTCGTATGTAACTTCTTCTTCATCGTCTTCATCTTCTCCCGGAGTTACTATCTTTTTCATTGGATACTTGAACTTCTCAGCAGATTCATTCCAGGCAATACCTACTCGTGAGGAATAGATGGTTTCAAATTTTCCACCCATCATGTGAAACAGGCCTCCATAATACATGATAGCCGGGTTCTCCATAGCCGGACAGTAGAAATCGCTTGGAGTACTCATGTCAGCCCATGTCAGCCCATCCATTGTGAACCAAGGAACTACTGCTTTGGCTGATGTTTCTGTTTTACCCACTACTACTGTTTGCTTGATGCCGCTTGCATTCGTAAATACAGTAGCATATATGTCTTTTACTGGGAAATCATTGGATACTGTTTCTTTGCTTCTGGTCCAGTTTTTACCATCAGTACTTATGCAGAAATATTTCTGGCCTCCATCCAGAAGAATACCGATTAAGGTTTCCTCTGATATGCCTGTTAGTGCATCAGCTTCAAGTGTAGCAACCAGTGTGCTCATTTGCATGTTTTGTACTTCCTTGTTCTCCTTCACTTCCTGTATACCGGCATTTACCCATGTACTTCCATTATTGGAGCAGAATATATCTCCATTTGTGGCTGCTACAAAAAGTTGGTTTTTGAAGCTTACAATAGATCCCAAGTCGACATTGGCCGGCATGCCCGTAACTTCGATGGCATTCCAAGATAAATAGGCTGGATTTCCTAATGAACTGCGGTATGCTGATGTTGTAGAAGTATAGACAAATAGATTTTCTTCTTCGGTATCATTTTTAAGAATTACTGATTTCTGCTTGTTGGCGGCAGGGGAAGTTGGCAATGATGACATTTCTCTCCAGATTAGCGAATCCGGATCTTGCTTGTGAACATTTACTGTGATTTTATATTCACGGGTAGTAACTCCGTCGGCTGCATGTACTTTCAGAGTGATCGGTTCTCTCAGGTCAACGGAGTCAGTAAGGTTGTTGAATAGTGTATCTTGTAAACCGGATGTAACCCAACCCGTAACATTGAGTGTGTCAATCAATATCTTGTCAATGATAGTGTCTGATCCAACAGGAAGTGAGTCGACATTATAAATTTCTCTTTTCAGTTGATCAATCGTAAACTTATAATATATACCTTTTTTTATGGTGTCAAGACCAAAGGCACGTATCGTTGCGTCGGAACTGTATTCATAATTATCATCTGAGTTAAGGCACGAACTTATGGCAATCGACATAAGAAGAAAACTCATGATTACGGATAAAAACTTTATTCTCATTTCTAAAGATAGTGTTTATTTACAAGTTGCAAAAATAGGAACATTTTTCTCGATAAACAGCATAACAGGC
>USSR01000378.1 GCA_900557355.1 uncultured Bacteroides sp. | reverse complement strand
AATTGAACATGTGGGCTGTAGCCAGAATTGGAGCACCCTTTTCGTCATACCGAACGTCTGTACCAAGAAGGTAACGATAACCACCTAATATTTCTTCCGCCTCCGGATTCCAGACAATCAACTGTTTGTAGGGACTTTCCATGATATCGTACTCATCGATATCAAGCGGTTTCCCTGTACCTCCGCCTGCTGCACGAAAAGCGATCTCACGTAGACGTCCGATTTCTTTCATTATATTCGGAGAATCCTGAGCTGTAATGATATAAATCTGATTATGGCTCTTATTTGTCATACGCAGACGCTTCTCTTCGGTCAATTCCGCTTTCAAAAGCTCCTTACTTATAGGTTCAATAATCTCTTCCATATTTTATTGTTAGTAGTTCTCTTATTAAAACTAAGTTCTATAATTTATAAACGATATCTTTTACGTAACCCGCCCACTCGGCAGGAGTCTTCGATTTATCAAAAGTCTGCCAGGAAATAGGTTTCCCAATGGTAACGGTAAACGTTTTATGACGGTTCTTCAGCATCTCATCCGCAAGATAGAGCATAGCAATATTAACCTTGATGCCCAAGAATTTACAGATGTTAGCCAAATTATAAAAAAAGTTCGAATTCCGACCCTCGAAATGAATAGGGACAACATCACGATGTGTCTGCACGCTCTTTACAATAAAGGTCTTCTTCCAATCCAAGTCACGGATCACTCCATTCTGACGACGGGAACACAACCCGGCCGGGAACATAATCAATTGATCATCGGATGCAAAGCCTGCTTCCACCATTCTCGGAAAGTCTTTTGCCTGTTTTCCGGTCTTATTAATAGGTATACAAAGAGGGGCTAATCCTTGCAGGTTCATCAGCAAGTCATTTACCATGTACTTCACCTTGCCATTATAAAAAGAGCCCAGTATATATCCCAAGGCCACACCATCCTGGCCTCCCAATGGATGATTGGAGACAAAGGTGTAAAGTCCTTCTTTCGGTAGGTTTTCTTCTCCCTTCACCACGATATTGGCATCCAGAAATTCCAGACAGGCTTTTAAAAAGTCTACGCCTACTTTATCCTTAGAATCGCGCAGGAAAACATTCAGTTCTTCCTGATGAACAATTCTTTTCAGATAAGAAACTACGAATCCGGGGATGTACTTATAGTACTTCGGAGCCTTTTCCCGGAGTACTTTATCAATATCAATCAAAAATAAAGAGTCGTCAGCCATTCTTTTTAAGATGAAGAAATGATTGCGCAAAATTAACTCATCTTTTTAATTATACGCAATAAAATTGTCTAAAACTGCACCCAAAAACAAACAAAAGACGCCCAAAAACTATCAATTGATAGTTTTTGCCCTAAAGATTACTTGAAATGCGTCCATCGGAGTTAGATAACTTTCGTAAAATTGCAACATCAAAAGTCAAACAAACGAATAACTATATAAAAAAGAAGAACGATATGAACAGTATTACATTCCAAAAAGATTTGCTCGGAGTACAAAGCGATTTATTACGTTTCGCATACAAATTAACCTCCGACCGTGAAGAAGCAAATGATTTGCTTCAAGAAACCTCATTAAAGGCATTGGACAATGAAGATAAATATGTACCGGACACTAATTTCAAAGGCTGGATGTACACCATCATGCGCAATATCTTTATTAATAACTATCGCAAGGTGGTTCGCGACCAGACCTTCGTAGACCAGACAGATAATCTTTATCATCTTAACCTGCCGCAGGAATCCGGATTTCAAAGCACTGAAAGCGCTTATGACCTAAAAGAAATGCACCGCATAGTAAATGCCTTGCCACGCGAATATAAGATTCCATTCTCTATGCATGTATCCGGTTTCAAATACCGCGAAATTGCAGAAAAGCTGGGATTGCCCTTAGGCACAGTAAAGAGTCGCATATTCTTTACCCGCCAAAAGTTACAGCAGGAACTGAAAGACTTCAGATAACCTGACTGGCAAGATAAAACCAAGTATCACCTTATTCAACCTAAACCGATAACGTTTTGATATAGCACCCGAAAACTATCAATTGATCACCCAAAAACTATCAATTGATAGTTTTCCCCCCATTTAATGCGAGAATTCCGTCCGTTAAAGTGATGCATTCTTCGTAAAATTGCAAAGTCAAAAGGCAAAACAAAAGAATAACTATTGAAAAGGAGAATTGATTATGAATAACAGTATTACATTCCAAAAAGAATTGCTCGGGGTACAAGGCGATTTATTACGCTTTGCATACAAATTAACCTCGGACCACGAAGAAGCAAACGACCTACTCCAGGAAACCTCATTAAAGGCATTAGATAACGAAGATAAATATGCACCTGATACGAATTTCAAAGGATGGATGTATACCATCATGCGTAACATCTTTATCAACAACTACCGTAAAGTAGTTCGCGATCAGACTTTCGTAGACCAAACAGATAATCTCTATCATCTCAACTTACCGCAGGATTCGGGATTCGATTGCACGGAAAGCGCTTATGACCTGAAAGAGATGCACCGTATAGTAAATGCTCTGCCCCGTGAATATAAAATTCCGTTCTCAATGCACGTATCCGGTTTCAAATACCGCGAAATTGCAGAGAAGCTGGGATTACCATTAGGTACAGTAAAAAGCCGTATCTTCTTTACCCGACAGAAGTTACAACAAGAATTGAAAGATTTTGTTTAAGAATAAAGAATAATAATAAGCAGAATCAATACATCATATAAAATTTTAGTTGTGTTAGAGAGATAATGGGCAGGCAGGAGTAATCCGGTCTGCCCTATCTTTTTTAGGGATCTACTCCATACCCGAACCATAGCAAGTACGAAACAAGTGCAGCCCGAGTAGGTATTTGATTAGTAAAATTTGGGGGCAGGAGGATTTTCTCCTTTATAGTCTTTATTCGTATAAACACGTATCCAGTCGATATACATGGCAGGCATCGCGTCTTTCTTCCATTCGGAAGGTATGATGGCGCCGGGCCAGGCATTAGGATTGGTAGAGATGCCTGTACTGAAAATGAGGAAGAAGCCCAGCGGATCGCTCCAAGGCCAGTCCGTATTACCATCGGCACCTTTGCGATGTTCAAAGTAAGCTTGTCCGTTGACACCGCCCACGATACGGTCGGGATACCACTCCAACCAATAGATATTCCACTGGGACATATCAGCAAGTTCAATAGTGGAAGTGACACTGCCCGAACCACCTACCACACCGGCATAATGATTCTCGGAATGCAGTGTGAAGTGGGCACGGTCATTCAGCGTCTTCTTCGGATTTTCCAAAAGGTCGATTTCACCGTTCTTCGGCCAGGGACGGTTATTGTTGCCCATAAACCAAAGGGCATCATTAAAGCCTACATAGGAAGTACGTTTGAAGCGGATTTCAATGCGCATATTCTCGGTGAAATTGCACCAAAACTCCTTACTTCCCGGTAAAGAAGTACGGTAACAACCGTGAGAGTACTTCACTTTCTTACCAAAACGGTTGTCTATCGAGTCTTTCTCTTCCACACTCCAGATGCGCAAAACTCCATCCTCTACCTTTGAGCATTTCCGGTTATCGACCTTTGCCGTACGGGACATGTGCATGCCTCGATGTTCTATGAAACCAAGCGGCAAGCCTTTTTTTGTATCTTTATTATTAAACTCATGAGCTGTATAGAAATGCCAGTTCTTGATTTTGGGGTGCATGTCCCCTTCCTTCAAAAGCAACGCACTCCCTGGATTATCATAAACCAGCGTTTCATCATCCTTGGGCAATTTCCGCTCCACTTGTCCGCCGTCGGGATAAGAAACAAACCTACCGGTTCTTTTCAGGACAGGCATAGTAGCATGTTGTTCTCTCAAATAATCGCTCAATGCCTTTGCCAGTTCTTTCGTTTTATCCGGATAACGGGCAGATAAATCCTGCTTTTCAGAAATGTCATCCGCCAGGTTATAGAGGCAGTTCTTACCGGACTCATAATAATGAATCAGTTTCCAGTCTCCTTTCAGTATGGCACTTTGCGGGGCACCGATGGTCTGTACTCTCTCGCCCCAGTTTTTTGGATAATGAAAAAACAAGGCGCGTTCCTTATCACCGGGCTGTCCTTTTATTTGCGCCATGAAACTTTGCCCGTCAACATGCTGCGGCGTTTGATAATCGCGCACTCCGGCAAGTTCCAGCAGGGTGGGAAAGAAGTCTTCGATGATGACCGGGGTGTCATTGACAGTCGATGGTTTCGTTATATTCGGATAATAGACAATCATCGGTTCGCGGATACCTCCTTCTTTCAGAGAACCTTTTCCTTCGCTCAACGGAGCGTTCTTGTCTGCACGCCCTATGGTATAACCGCCATTATCGGACATAAAAATGATTACTGTATTATCTGCAATGCCTTTCCGGTCTACATAGTCCATCAAATCTCCCAGACTCTTATCCATTCCCTCCAGCAAAGCGGCGTACTGCGCTTCCTTATGAGTGAGGCCTTTATCAATATACTTCTGGTAGAAACGTTTGTCCGTCTTGAAAGGGGCATGTACGGCATAATGGCTCATGTACAGGAAAAAAGGGTTGGATTGTTCAATGGCTTTGTCCATAAGTCCCTTTGCTTCCAATGTCAGGGCCTCGGTAAGGAAAGTATCCGTTCCATGATACTTCTCCAGATCCGGTACAGCCCATATCGCCGCCCACTCCGGTTGGCCGGTTGCACCGTATCCTTCTTCTCCCAGATAGCTGCCCATAGCACCGGCGGCATGACCGGCAATGTTGTAATCGAAGCCGATTGTCAGAGGATTGGCAGCAGGCGTATCTATCGAACCGAAGTGTGCTTTGCCTACCATCATCGTCGTATATCCTTTTTCACGCAGCAGTTGCGGCAGGCTTTTTGCATAGAAAGAATGTTCCAGACCGGGTTCAGGGCACAGACCATTGTAGTTCCAAGCCTCAAAATCCAGCGTTTCATTCTTCCGGTCGGTCGGTGTGTCTTTCTTCAAAGTCCAGTTCGTAACCTTGTGCTGCGCGGCATTTGCGCCGGTGAACAGGCTGACACGCGAAGGGGAACTGATAGGGCATGCATAAGCGTTCGTAAACCTGACGCCTTTCTTTGCCAGACGCTCCATGTTGGGCGTCTCATAAATATGATTCAGTTCGGTAGTGTCTTTCCAGAACGGCAGGGAGGTGTCCTGCCATCCCATATCATCAACCAGAAAAAGAATGATATTAGGCTTTTGTTGGGCTGCGACATTACCGGAAAGCAATGCCGCAGCAGCTATAGAAACAAGGGGATATTTCATCATAAGCAATAATTCAAAAGTAGTTTTATAAATGATAATCCAGTACTTGCTATCTTGTCAGAATACCTACTTCACCGACGGTTACGGCGTTTTTATTATTCATCTCCGATATAGGTTCCAGCTTGAAGTAACGGGCGGGATACGTCTTTCCAAACCGTACAAAGTAAGGTATGGGATTGTGCATGATGTTGCTGAACTCACCGCTTGCCTCACATTTAGTCCACGATTGGCCGTCGAGGCTGATGTAGAAAGCATACTTATAGATAGTCCCCGTTAAATCTTCTTCCAAAGAGGGAGCGTAACTGAAACCTTTCACACTCACTTCATGCCCCATATCGACTACCAACGGTGTAAGAGCAGAGGCACGCCAGACAGTTTTCCGGTCTCCGTCGATAGCCAAACGGGAATCCGCATTGCCACCGACCACCTTCCATTCAGTTACAGGGATGTCACTAAGCTGCACTTCCTCACTTTTATCAGCAAGAGGTTCGGCATAGAACAGACCTACGGCAGAAACGTTAGCTATGCCACGGGCGGAGCGAATCGTAACACGGATACGCTCCGGACGAGTGTCGGAGAAGCGGACAAGACGCTTGTACCCTACTGTAGTACCCTCGGAGAGGTGAATCCAGGCACCGTCTTTATAGGCTTCGACAAGGAAACTTTCGATACGTTGCCCCTTGGAAATATCTTCCTGAATCATAAAAGCATTGACCAGCGCACCTTTCTGCACATCATATTCGCGGGCTGTGCCGGAGGTTCCTTGCCAGGCTTCGTCTCCTTTCAGCACATAATTGCGGGCAAAGGTCTTCTTCAAATAACCGGAAAACTCTTTCAACCGTTGCACATCGCTCTCATGAATCCGCCCACGAAGGTCGGGCGGGATGTTGAGCAGAAGAACGGAGTTATAGCCAACGGATTTGAAATAGATATCCACCAGATGGCTCAAAGACTTCACCTGATTGTCCTGGTCGGCATGATAGAACCAGCCCGGACGGATAGAAACATCCACTTCGGAAGGATACCAGAAAAGTTCGGTGGCACGAGCCACGATGTCGCGTCCGCCCAAGTCCTTTGCCTTGCCGTAGATGCCCAACGCCTTGTTCTGTTCGCCGGAACGGGGGTAGATGCCGGGAGTGAGGGCGGTGGCGCTCCATTCGGTTTCACGGCCGATACCTTTTTCATTGCCTACCCAGCGGACATCATCGCCCATAATGGCGGTGACGGCTTTGGGTTGCAGGCGGCGGATGGTGCGCAGGATGGCGTCCCAGTCGTAGATTTGCTTCTTGCCATTGGGGCCTTCACCGTTGGCACCATCAAACCAGACCTCGTGAACTTCACCGTAATTGGTAAGCAATTCGGTGAGTTGTTCGATAAAGAACTGGTTGTAAGCGGGGGAATCACCATAACAAGAGGCATTGCGATCCCAGGGGGAAAGATAGACACCGAACTTGATGCCATATTTCTTGCAGGCATCACGCAGTTCGCGAACGACATCGCCTTTGCCGTCCTTCCAGGGGGAGGAGGCTACGGAGTGGCGGGTGGTCTTTGTGGGCCAG
>USSR01000377.1 GCA_900557355.1 uncultured Bacteroides sp. | reverse complement strand
CGTGAAAAGTGTTATGAAGCCATGAATGATGACCTGAATACTCCGATAGTCATTGCTCACCTTTTCGATGGAGCCAGAATGATTAACAATATCATTGCAGGTAATGATACCATTACTGCCGAAGATTTGAAAGACCTGAAAGAAACATTCCATCTCTTCTGTTTCGACATTCTGGGATTGAAGGAAGAAAACGATTCCAATGAAGAACGTGAAGTTGCTTTCGGAAAAGTAGTAGACATGTTGCTGGAACAGCGCATGATGGCGAAAGCCAATAAGGACTGGGCTACCTCTGACAAGATTCGTAATGAACTTACAGCCCTCGGCTTTGAAATTAAAGACGGTAAAGAAGGTTCTGAGTGGAAACTGAATAAGTAAATTCCACTGTCCTATAAAAAAGCTGCCTCCCTCTGATTCTGTAAAATCAAGGGAGGCAGTTCCATTTAAAAAAGAGAGTTTTAGTAAGGTATCATGTCGGAAAGAATACGTTCCTTATACCAGGGATCGTCTATTGCTTTCAATTCCTTGCCCATTTCACGGCAAAGCTCTGCAACGATCTCTTTATTTTCTTCCAATGGAAGATTATTCATCTGGTAAGGATCTTTTTCATCATCAAACAGCAGGCTCTTCTGTAACTTACGATCTTTCTTATCGATATAGAAAGCCAAAGTATAACGTGCTGTCTTATATCCTCTTGAAGAAGGGAAGTAAGTTTGTACTTTACCGTCCGCATCTTTATCTCCATCCAAATTCTGGATATATAAAGCACCACCGGGGCGTTCAATTTCGGCCTTTTCATCGAAGAAAAGTGGTGCCCAGTTGCGTCCTTGCACATTGGCCGGAATGGAATCACCCAAACCACACAACCCCAGGATAGTCGGCATGATATCCGGTGCAGACATCAGAAGATTATCTACACGCGGCTGTATATGACCGGGATAACGTACCAAGAACGGTATGTTCATAGATTCGGAATAAGGAGAGTTCTTCGGATCATCCGTAAACTGGCTACACATGGTTTCACCATGATCGGAAGCAAAGATTACAATCGTATTCTTATCCAGCCCCTGCTCTTTCAGCGTTTCCAGTATTTGACCAAAGGCACGGTCTACACCGGTAACGGAAGCAAAGTAATAGCGAACGCTCTCTGCCTTCTCACGTTTCTTGTCTGCATTGGGGCGGATCAGAAGACTATCCAAAGGTTGATCTTTGTACAGGTTGAAATCTTCTTCCATGCAATCGTCCAATGAACGGTACGGGCTGTGAGGCGGATTCATACCTACCATTATAAAGAATGGTTTCTTCGGATCGCGCACATTCCCCTCGTTCTTCAGATAAGAAACTACCACCTTGGACTCGTGCAGCGGTGACCATTCTTTCGGATCGTGACGATTTCCATCCGTATCCCAGTAACGGGGATTCTTATGTTCATCGAAAGTACCATAAGAATACCAGTAATTGAAACCATGGCGCCGTTCTTTCGGTGTATAAGCATCCCAAGCCGGAATACGGTCTTCTACGTAATGACCAGGACGTTGCGGATCGTTTGGAGTAGGAAAATCAGCATGTAACTTACCAAAGTAAGCACAGTCGTACCCAGACTTATTGAACACATCGCTTATGCAATCCACATCAGTACGCAAGGAACTGATAGGACGGTTTGAATTACAATTTAAAGGAATCCCACTCTTATTGGGATACATACCCGTCAGCAACATACCACGGTGAGGACTACTCAACGGACAGTTACTCTGGGCGGAACTTAACACCAACGCTTCACGGGCAAAGCCATTCAGGTTAGGTGTATGCACCGGGTCATTGCGGAAATTTACCTTGTCGCGGAACCCTTCTTGTCCCCAAAACTCCATTGCCTGATTGCGGTACTGGTCGGGGAAGACATAAATAACATTTGGAAGTTGCGCCTGCTCTTCTTGCTGGGTTTTGCAGCCTTGCAAGGCAAACAGGCCCAAACCTCCAAAAAACAAACTAAACCGATTGATTATCATTTTTCCAAGTCTCTTTTACGCATGATTCCTTCCAGGAAATAATAGTCTGCATAGTTCAATGGAACATCAATTTCAGCACCATGAGGAATACTACCTACAGAGTGCATCAGGATGAAATTGCCATTAGTACCCACTTCAGCACGATAAGCCGGAGAACCAAGGCTTTCCATAATTTTATCTGCGGTTTCCTTATAGTTCTTGCCGGGAATGTATGTACTCAGTTCATACAAAGCAGATGCCGTACAAGCCGCCGCAGAAGCGTCACGCGGTTCATTCGGAATATTCGGAGCATCGAAATCCCAATAAGGAACAAGATCTTCCGGCAAGTTCGGATTATTAAAGATAAAGTTATAAATCTTCTCAGCCATATCCAGATACTTCTGATCGTGAGTATAGCGGTAACACATGGTATATCCGTAGATGGCCCAAGCTTGTCCGCGCGCCCAAGCTGACTCATCAGCATAGCCTTGTGCAGTTTGTCTCTTACGCACCTCACCGGTTACAGGATCATAATCCACTACATGGTAGCAACTATTATCGTCACGGAAGTGATTCTTCATGGTTGTATCAGCATGTTTCACGGCAATGTTATAGTAAGTAGAATCCCCTGAAAGTTTGGAAGCTTCAAATAATAGTTCCAGATTCATCATATTATCTATGATAACCGGACATTTCCAACCACGCTGTGCCTGCCAACCTTTATCTGCATCCCAGGATTGAAGTACTCCTGCTGCCGGACGGAAACGAGTGGAAAGGGATTTTGCAGTCTGGATTATTACAGGCTTATATTCCTCTTTATTAGCAAAACGGTATCCGTTCAAGTAACTGCTACCAATCATAAAGCCTACATCATGATGCCAGGTCAGGTATTGTACAGAGTCTAATGCTTCAGTATACTTTTCGGCCAATGGCAACCATTTCTTGTCACCTGTCAGTTCATAGGTATACCAAATATTACCGGGAAAGAAACCGGAACACCAGTCATCAATGGGTACATACACAATGCTACCGTCTTTGTTAATGGTTCTTGGATTCAGAATTTTTCCTGATTTCTCAATAATGTCGGTCTGGATGGTCTCCTGTGCCACCGCATTATCAATATTCTCTTGGATAAAGTTGCTTTCGGCCTGCTTCTGACCTGTGCAACCCGCCAGAACAAGGAGAGATACTCCCAATGTCGTGAGGATTGTTTTCATAATAATGATTTGTTTATTAAAGTTTCGTATTCTTTCGTCAGCAAATGTAGCGCAGGTTTACAGAAAAGACCCTCCTAAATTATACAGGAAAAGGGTAAAATTGTTACATTTGCGCATAAATCATACAGATTGAACTTTTTAAACCTATCAAAAACATGACTCCACAAGAATTCTTCAAAAAAGATCTCTTTGCAGAACAAACCGGTGTAGAATTGCTGGAAGTGCGCGAAGGATATAGTAAAGCATGCCTTGTTATCACAGAAAATCACCTCAATGCAGGACATCGTACACAAGGAGGCGCTATTTTTACCCTTGCCGACCTGGCACTGGCTGCCGCAGCCAATTCGCATGGTTCATTAGCGTTCTCCCTTTCTTCCAATATCACCTTTTTGCGTGCCAGTGGTCCGGGCGACACGTTGTATGCCGAAGCACGCGAACGCTACATCGGACGTACTACCGGATATTATCAGATAGACATCACCAACCAAGATGGGAAACTGATTGCTACGTTTGAGTCCAGCGTATTCCGAAAAGGCGATCCGCTACCGTTCAGCATATAGAGCTACGGGCTACAAGCTACAAGTGCTGCGCTATGTTCCGAAAGGCACCTGTAGCTCGTAACTCGTAGCTGTCTCACTTCTTCCTTACAGCCGAAGTCATCGGATAGCGGTTCCCCTGTACACTCTTAAAGAATGCCTTTGCCGAACCGAAGTTAAGATACATATCCAGACGGATGGGAAGATGATTCTTATCATCTGAGATAAAGAAAGTAATCACCTCTTTCTCTTTTCCCTTCTTATATTCCACAAAAGAGAATACAAGGCAACGGTAAATCGTATCATTATTGGCCTTCACCTCCTCTTTTCCACGATAAATCAATGTTTGTTCTTCTACCTTGCGCCCAGTAGCCATAGGGAACTGAATTCGGTCGCCTATTTTATAATCTGCCGGATCGTAAGAACGCGCCTGTGCCAGGATACTCAACATATCGAAGATACAACGGCTGTCACTGTATTCCATCTCTTGCGGATCGCGAACCGGATTGTGCCAGATACGCCTCTGCTTCACGTTAGATACACCATCCTTATAAGAGAACCACGCCTCATCCACTGTATAGCGGTCTCCCTCTTCGGCCGCCTTACGGAAATAAAGCGGTTCCAGTTTCTCACTGACATAGCATGTCAGCGTATCACGCATCTTAAAAAAGAAGTCCGTCTTTTTGCTACCCACCGAAAGCAGATTGAAACGGTAAGCAGGTTTCGACTGATAAGTCGTGGAGAAGGTTGTCAGACTTGCCAGCCCTACCTTCTTCCAGATAAACTTCCAGTTAAAATATAAATCATACATCACATGCTCACCGGATTGGAATGCGGTGTTTTCTGCCGTACATTGTGCTTTGGCAGGTGTAGCAATAGCAAGTAACAGAGCCCCCAATAGGCAGAATACCCATCCGCGTTTACCGGCGATTGCCGGAGTTGCGGTTATTCTGATTTTTCTTTTTCTTGTCTTCATCTGGTTTTTGTTTTTTGAGTTCTCCCGGTTTCTGTTGATCCAGCGGCCTATCATGTATATTCCAACTCTGTGTCAAGTCAAAATTAGCTTTCAATTCTAACACCTGATAGTAATAATACACTTCTTCCGGTTGCCGTTTATCTTCATATTTTCCGGTGTCCCATACACCGTTTCCATTCCTGTCATTAATGAGGCGTGCACTATATTTACCTGGATTCAGGAAGTAAAAATCCGCCCTGCCATTGACGACTGGCACCGTACGCACTACCTTGTCCTGTGCATCCAGCAAATCAACAAATGCCAGTGAGTCCGCACCGCTCACATCAAAGAATATCTGTCCATATTCTTCAGGCTTCTTCACCTTGAATTCTTTCTTTACCTTATCGGTGAAAAGGCCGTATATTCCTTGGAAAGCCGTAGAATCCACCTCAAAGGTATAACTTTCACCGGGTTCCCAATCCGCATATACATTGTAACGCATTAGGTTCAATGAGTCCGGAATAAAGTCGAAAGGAACATCACGCCACAAGCTGTCTATCTTCTGTTTCAGATGAACTGTGCTATCAGCAACACTTGCCAGCGGTTCAGTGAACGTAAGGGAAATATAATCATAAATATCCATCGTACCCGGCGCATATACATCGACAGGTAAGAATACCGTCGGCTCTACATACTCCTTGCCTTCCTTTTCAGCTTTCTTTTTGGCCTTTTCAAGCTCTTTCTCTTTCTTCTCGCGTTCTTTCTCCAGTTCCTTTTCCGATTTAGGTCTAAGTTTCGACACAAGTTTCAGTGTATCCGTACGGGGAACCAACTGATTTAGTGTATCTGTATAGAGATACGTAAGACTCATCTTCAAAGTATCCATCTTATAAATCAGAGAATCTCTTATCCAGTATTGGAGTGTATCAATGCGGCCGGTAGGCTTCTCCACGATAAAAGCATCGGTTTCATCGAAATTCAGTCCCTTCAATAATGGTAAGCTATCTGCCGGAGCCGAGAAATAAAAAGAGAACTTCCGAGGTTCAGGGCGCTCACTCTTTATGAGACGTTGCGATAAAGTAAGCTCCTTGAAGCAACGCAATATAACATCATCCGGAGAATAGTGGGTATACATCTTCTCCATAATCGTATCTATCGTCAAAGAGTCTTTCCAGAGTGTATCAAAACGCATCCGCTGATCCATAGAAGGAATAATCAGGGAGTCCTCGAAAGCAATCACCTCGGTGGGCTGACTATAATAGAAGTTCTGGTCGGCATCCTGCAATCCATAGATACGGTATTCACCCGGAGCGACACCTCGAATAGTAAAACGTCCGCGGCTATCGGTGCGACCTACACGTTCGAAAGGCAACGTTGTAAAGGCCGAATCCGCCAGATTGGAATGCATACCTACCAGCATACCTTTCACCGGTTCCAGATTGAATGCATTCAATACGGTACCGGATACCGCCATCGAATCGATTACAGAACCGGTAGAGAAAGTAAATCCGAAATCAGGTAACGGATTACCTTCATTATTGTCCTGAACAGCATCCGAAAAGTCTATCGAGTAAGTAGTATTCGGTTTGAGAGTATCCTTCAAAGTAATCACAATTTTCTTTCCATTGGATTTTATCTCCGGCTGCTGCACCTGTGGAGGAGAAATCACAATCTTCTCACCCGGTTTATCAAGCTTGATGAATTCATCGAATTCAATCGTTATCTTTTTCCGGCTATTATTGAGTGCACCCGGCAAAGGCGTACTACCCACAAAGCGGGGAGGAGTTTCATCAATAGCACCACCCTCCGGACGACCGATGCTGGCGCAGGAATAAAGCACAGCAGCAACGATGACAACACCTGCCAAACGATTGAAAAGAGATTTCATATTTGAATATCTGTTACGTAACATGCTGCAAAAATAAAGGTTATCCCTTAATAAGCAGTATGCTTTACAGTATTTTAATCAAAAAAGAGCAAGAAGGTATTAAATTATAAGGCTTTTGCCAGAAAAGGATGCAAAAGATGTCGCATCGACACATTGGAGCTGATACGTTAAGTAAGCCCGGATGAGGGTATAAATGAGATATGTTCTTTACGGGAGTGAATCACTAGTGTCCCATTAAAATTGGGACAAATTAAAAATTAAATAAACTTGGCCCAT
>USSR01000376.1 GCA_900557355.1 uncultured Bacteroides sp. | reverse complement strand
ACAAGATGGGTATATCGTTGTGGGTGATAGACTTAATAGCATCCGGTTTCCCGTCTCCATTCAGGTCCAGATACTCCGGTTTATAGCCGGGTGGCGGAGGCGGCAAGCGTAAAGGCATCAGTTGGGTACGCAGATTCCAATAGTTCTTCTTTGTCTCTTGTGCCCAGCTTTTCCCGGCTACTCCTACCCAAAGGAACAGAACGGCACAAGCTATTTTAAATAAATCTCTTTTGTTTTTCATGATATTCCCTTATTACCAGTTATCTGTTCTGAATGAAGATGCCGGAAGACCGGACATATTATAAAGGCAACCCTTTATATAATCCTTAAAAGCATAACGCACCGCGACAGGTTGTTCCACTTCCGGGCTTGAGACAATAACCGTTTGCGCATCTTTACCAAAACGTGCATGGGCGGGATGAAATACTCTATCCTCGCCGGCTACTTCAAAACCATTCAAGGGTTGCCGATAAGTAGTCAGCCCTTTGCCCATTTCATCAAACGACAAGATAATCTTGTTGCCCTCCGTCTGCATAGATTTATACAACGGCCCTGTTACCGGAAAGCCCTTCTTACCATAAGTACGCCCCAAGGCCAGATAAGCAAACCGATTGCCCACCGTTTCTTTCTCCATAGGGTGGATAGTGCGGTCATCGCCAACATCCGTCAGCACAACCATACCCGAAGAAGGAATAAGATGAAGGCATTTCACTTGTGCTTCACGCAGGTAAGCCGAATTCTTGCCTTTCCCCTCTCCTTTATTATAATTGAACGGAGCAATCTGGGCATAGTAGAAGGGGAATTCCCCTATTCCCCATTGTTTGCGCCAGTCGCTCACCAATGAGGGAAACAACTGCGTATATAAATCAGGTGCGTCCACATTTGCTTCCCCCTGATACCATAAACATCCCCGAATGCCATATCCGACCACAGGACTCAACATTCCATTATAAAGAATAGAAGCATTATGCACATCCGGCAAGTCTTTGTAAGGCGCCACACCTTCTTTACTCATCCAGGCTTCCACCCGTGAGCCTCCATAACTGGCATGGATAATGCCTACGGGAATACCCAACACCTGATTTAGTTTACGTGCAAAAAAGTATCCCGCAGCCGAAAACTCGGGAACTGTCTCCGATGAAGCTTCCTGCCACCCACCTTTACAATCAGTCAACGGTTCTGAGGTCATTTTGCTTCCTACTGTAAACATACGTATTCCGGGATTTCCTGAAGTCACAATCACATCCAACGAGCCTATCACCGGATCACTGTAACGACCGCCTACACGCATATCCATATTAGACTGACCGGAACAGAGCCAGACCTCACCAATCAATACATCATTAATTTGTACCGTCTCGCCGTCACTCATCTCAATATGGTAGGGACCGCCATATGCCGATGTTTCCACTTTTACTTTCCAGCTACCCGATTCATCAGTCGTTACTGTGTATTTTTTGTTATTCCACGAAGTCCTTATAGTAACCTTCTGCTGTTTCCGGTCACTGTTTCCCCAAATGGCAACTGAACTTTGTTGCTGCAACACCATCCCATCCGAGAAAAAGGACGGTAATGTTATTCGTGCCTGTACCCCGCCCGCCCAAAGCAAGAAAGATACAACCAGGACTATTATAAAGCAAGATCGTTTCATTAGTTATTTTCTTACGGGCATCTTAAACGTCAGTGGAATCTCTTTCCTGAGCATGCGGGCAAGGGCCAGCCTCGCCTGTCAGCCACAGATAATGGTCGGAAGGCTGCCCGTCCATATCAATAAACTTGGCCACATCACTAACCGGATGGTCTCCCGTACATTTAAAGATGGCGGTTCCCTCATCCACTTCATCAAACATGGCTACATAAATCATCTCGGCGCCCGCCAACATTGCAGTAGAAAGCTGTTGCCAATAGAAGCGTCCTCCCTGACGGGGAATACTGCCAACAGGCTTCACGTCATCCGGGAATTCCAGTTTGCTAAGATTGTGCCAACTGAATCCGGGAGTTACGGCAGGAACATAATCTACGCCATTCTCCTTACACCAACGGATATCTTCAATCACCAAGTCACGGAAGCGGTCCATGTCGTTATGCAACAAAGGAGAAAAACGCTGGACAGTCCATGGCAGAACTATATCCGCTTTCTTAATCACTGTATGCAGATAGGGGTCATTGATACAATCAGCCTCCAGAGTACGCCAGAAAGTAGGAACACCCAACATCACCGTGCAACCACCATAAACAGGATCATTCTGCAAGAAGTTAATCAAACGGTCTAAACCGATGTTCCTGATATTATAAGGGCGGTCGGGAAAACCAACTCCCCATATAGCTACCACGGGCTTTCCATTATGATGCAGATAAGTCTTTTTCCCCGCCTGATTCGTTACCTTCTGATTGTCTACCAGCCTTTTCCAGTCTTCCATAATCAGGGAACAGTCTTCACCTGACTTTTTCAACCCGGACAAATCATACATGACAAGCTATGGCGCGGTCATACTTTGAAGCAGCTTCCAAGGCATTCGCTAAAATACGGTTCGGTACCGAGTTTTGCTGGTCTCCACGGGTGTAGCTAAAAAAGCGTTGCACAAATACTCCATCTACCCCATACTCCTTCATCCACTTGAAGTGCAGGTCGACAGTAGACTTGTCCGCTGAACTGAATACACGTGCCTTTCTTCCATCGGCATGCCGGAAAGACGTCTCATAGGTCTTTTCATATTCACTCACATCGGGCCATGCATCAATAGTGCAATGTTTCTCATCAAATAGCTTTCCGGCCCCATAATGACCATAGCCTTGATTGGTTCCATCCTGCGGGCCGCGAAACCAACCTTGGTATATGGGGGCCGCGAAACCAACCTTGGTACCCTGCCATAATCAATCCTTTGTAACTTGGATAAGAAGTCTCCTGAGAATGTTTGGGGCCGGCATAAGTCAAGAGGCATATGCCAAGTGCTCCTACTGTAACACATAATTTATTCATCATACTATGTAGTATTTTATAATTGTTGAGTTCATCATCATAATTAACTTATACTATCTGTTAGAGTATAAATTAATTAGGGACATTAAATTATTTATATCCGTTTTATGTTACAAAAGTAAGCCATGAAGGTTAATGATTCTGCTATACTGCAATTAGCTTACACTTAATTTTCAATTAAAATGAAGTTTTTATTGCTTTTCCGATTAATTTTCCGGTAGATTTCTTTGTAATTATAGCTGAAATGAGAATTGACAGTTGAAATAGAAACAAATAGAGAGAGAAGCGTTCATTCAGAAAATAGTAGAGCCGGAATAAAGTATTATCCTAACGGATCGTCCTCCATTCCGCCATCTCCTCCACCTGATGGATCGGATGGGTCGGAACTGATGCCTTTGGCACGACGATAATCGGGCAAAGAAGCATATTTAACATCATCTTCGGTAACACCGGTCACTTTGAATTGAAGATTATTAATTACTTCGGCACGAAAAACTTTAGAAGCTCTAAAAACGATTCGTGAATTCTTAATCATAGAATTTACATTATAGTCATTGATATCTTCGACACCATTACTTTGAAAGGCAATATGAAAGGTTCCATAGCGTCCGAAATAAACTGTTTTCCCATCGAGCAGCTGCTTGATGGCTTCGCGACAAAACAGCTCGATGGCGGAGTCCATTTCAGTGGGTGCCGTAGAAGTGTTTTCCGTAGCACTGCGGGTTACAGCGTAAGGAGTTTCAGCCTTACCTGTTTGCGTGACACCATACCACTTGGCAGGCGCATCTTTTTTAAAACCCAAGGTTTTTTTGATAAGATTAATATTTATCATACATGTGTTATTTTTTTTGTAAATGTAAATTGTTTTAAACACCTCTCTCGCTATTATGATTTCTATTTTCCGTCTTCTTTGAATCCTGGTGAACTTCAAATGGAAAACCGGGTGAACAGCGCAGGAACATGCCGTAGGATGCATCTGTGCGATATCTCCAGAGGGGTGTTGAGAACTATACTAAGTTCTTGTGCAGAACTATACTAAGTTCTTTCGTAGAACTATGCATAGTTCTAAAGCAGAACTATGCATAGTTCTTCACTCCTTTCCAAGGCTTTTCTTTCCATCTATAACGGGGTGATGTTTTTGGCTTGGGTAAGTGTTCGTGTTTTTCTTCGCACTTAGGGCATGCTGTATAGCATCGTCGGGCTGTAGGATGAATTATCAATCATCAGGAGCGACAAAGGTATGTATTAAAAATTGTTATCCAAGCATATTGGTTTATTTTTTAAGTAAATGAGCATAATTAATTCATACTTTCTTTCATGAGAGTATCTGTCATGCTTATCACTAATAAGCTAATCACTTTCCTTCCTTTCTGATAAAAAGAAATGAGATTCAACTCCTGATTTGCATTAATTATAAACATCTATTTATCAGAGCCGTAAATCAGTCCCTTTCCCGATTTATTAAACCGCAATCCGGAAAGATAATAGTTATTAGTAAGCTCTATTGATTTACCCTGTACGCCCAGCCTCGCATACCCGCCATCTCCTGCGGTCGGACCTGCTATTTTCTGAGCGAAATAAGAAGTGTACACATGCGCTTTGCCACCTCTGACATCTATACCCTGTGTACCGGAACGTGTGAAATTGGCCTGTTGGAATGATACAATACCATTGTTTATAATCGCCCCGAAAACAGGACTTCCCCAGAATGCACTATTGTACAAGACAAGTTTGGCATCAGGATGAACCTTACCGGTATTAACTTCATCTCCCATAAGAACATACGACCGCACCGGCTCATTGGGAATCTTAGTATTAACCAACTCTGAATTAACTGCAACAATCTTCGTATTCTTATCCGCATCTTCTACAAACAAAGAATAGGTGCATCCGTCAGAACCATGTCCTATAACGGTCATCTTGCCCGGATACTTACCGGTTATTGCATCTTTCAGGAAATGTATTCCATATACCGAACCATAAACGAAATTGTTGAAAATAGTCTGGTTCTTGACATCCGCAAACTTAAGCGCACTGCAATTAGATTGCACAAACTGCATCATAAATACCTCCGGATAACCCTGTCCTCCTTCCGGAAGCCTCGACCCATAATGAGGATTAAACTGCATATTGCGGATGAATCCACCTTTGGCTCCACCGCCAACCCAGATGCCTGCCCTTAAAGGCACACCACCCAGATAATCGACATAATGACCACTGGTATCATATGAAGCCAAGTCTATACCTTTATCGCCTACTGCTATAGTTACATTGATAATATACACCTTGGGACCTTGTCCCTGTATCAAGAATGGAGTCTTTCGCGGGTTTGATGCACTGTAGCCATCAGAAGCGATATTGAGCTGTGCCAATGTAATGCCCCTGATGCCGGCACCCGCTTCAAGTTGTATAAGTGAAGCCCCTTTTTCTCCGGCAGCTCCGCCATCATAATTAGTAAATATAGCAGTACCACCACTTTGCGTGTGATGTTGCACATCCCATGAGCCCCTTAACTCAACTCCCGAAGGAACTTTGATAGGATTGTCCACCAGATACCTTCCGGTAGGCAAGTAGAGTGTACCGCCACCGGCAGCTTTCACTGCATCAAGGGCAGATTGCAGTTCAGCCGACACATCTTCTGCAGGACGGTTATTATTAAAGCCGGTTGCCCGTGCCAGGTCCGCTTTCAAAACTTTATCCGATGCCGGTCTTGGGTGTACAGCTATATTTGTTTTCACGTTCTTAGGTATGGGTTCGAAAAAGTACTTCTTCCCTGTAATCACTTCTACTTTGGCCGAAGTGCTGTGATTATCAACTTTCAGATTGCATTTATAGCCCGAATTAACAGACTTCAGCGTATGCATATCCGCACCGAGATATACATGGCCGGCATTCTTCTTGAAATCGCATTGAGACAACAATGCATTACCACTATTCATCTTGAGGGCATAATCCCTGTATTCACTAAACGTACAGCTTTCAAACGACACGACTCCATCGCTGCCATCACTTACAACAGGTCCGTTGAAATCCACCCCATTGAATTGTACTGAAGTGCTGAAATCTTTGTAAAAATATACAGCATTGCCATCTTCGGACGCTCCGAATGAAGAATTGGATATAAGTATGCCATACGGATTGACATCTTCCACATACAATCCATTCCCGCAATCGTCTACATGCACCTCATACAACTGAGCGTTCGGGGCATCGGCAAAGCCGGGTTCACGCCCAATCCATACGCCTGTCTTGTAACCTGACACACGCAGGTAAGAAACATATTCCCAGTCCGAACGGTGCATCTGGTATCCCGTGCCGTTCGCTTTTGTATAGGCTGTTACGAGCTGTGATATAACTATCCAGCACATAGTGCAACTCACTCGGTGCAGAATTAAAGCCGTTGTAAGAGTTGACGAGAGTGACATGCTCTATCGTAGCACAGTCTCCCTGGGTTTGGAACAATGTCCACGGATAGGGTTTCACATCATTAATGTCCTGCTCAGGATACCAGATGGAGAGATTAGTAACTCCGGTGCCTGCATTCATTTCGATGAATCTGTCAGCTATGCTTGTATAGGTCGTGCGAAGTGCATTGCCCGCCTGTCCGTCGTTCCACCAGCTTTCAACACTTCCGTCATAGTTCGGTGCATCTTTGCCGACACGTACTTCAAGAATGGTTCCGAGAACTTTTCCGTTATTAGCCTCCGGATCAGCCCAGTCACCACGAAGTTGCACTCCGGGGTGGAGGCGCAAAACGTATTCAAAGTGGAAGTCTTTCTTGCTTTCCGAACGGCCCTGGCGAACTCTGACATTCTTTGTACCGAGCTGCGTACTGCGGAATTCATAATTTCCGGCAGGTATATACACTCCCCCGCCGCCGTTTT
>USSR01000375.1 GCA_900557355.1 uncultured Bacteroides sp. | reverse complement strand
CACTCGACTGGCTGTCTGTAGGCGGTTCTTTTGTAAAAGGGAAAGGATGTGCTGTGGCCGTATCCAGCCTCAATCCCGATATACAGGTAGGCGAAAACTATACCCGTAACCGTTGGTCGGCAGGTGCAGTCATTAAAACTAAACCGGTGGATGTACGCACGGAATACTTGGCCGGAAAAGACGGACGTATCAAAAGTGACGGTTATTATGTAACAGCATCTGCACATGTATTCCCGAAAGTAGATGTAATAGCATCTTATGATTATCTTAATAAGAGTAAAGTACTTGATGATAAGCAAAGTAATTATGTAGTAGGTTTACAATATTGGTTCTATCCTAAATGCAGGGTACAGGCACAGTATACATACTGCAACCGCCATATCGGAGATAATAGTAACCTACTGCAAGCTCAATTGCAGGTGCGTTTCTAAAGAAAAACCTTATATACCATGGACTACACCGAAATTCTGAAAGAAATATACGAGGAGATACAGCCATACGCCCAAATGGGTAAACCGGCAAGCTATATTCCTGAGTTGCTGAAAGTCAATCCTGATCGCTATGGTATTTGTCTGCGTACTATTGAAGGAAAAGAATATGCCCAGGGAGACAGTGACGAGCGTTTCGCCGTACAAAGTATTTCGAAAGTATTCTCTCTTGCGATAAGTTTCAGCCGGATGGGCAATGAACTCTGGAAACGTATAGGTGTAGAACCATCCGGTAATGCATTTAACTCCATTTTCCAGCTGGAAATGGAGAAAGGGATTCCCCGCAATCCTCTCATCAATGCGGGAGCATTAGTAATGGCAGACATCCTGCTTTCAGTACTCGATGATCCGGAAAAGGATTATCTCGCTTTCGTACGAAAACTCTGCGGCAACAACCAGATTCAATATAATGAAGGTATGGCAACTTCCGAACGTGAATATGGCTATCTGAATGCAGCCATTACCAATATACTGAAATATCATGGAAATATAGAAAACGATATTGAGCGGGTACTTCACTTTTATTTCCTTCAATGTTCCATAGGTATGAGTTGCCGGGAACTGGCACGTTCTTTCCTTCCTTTCGCTGATCATACAAGACCGTTCAGTTTTAATGGAATCGAACTGACGACTTCACAAGTGAAACGTATCAATGCCATTATGCAGACCTGCGGCTTCTATGATGAAGCCGGGGAATTCTCTTATCTGGTGGGTTTACCCGGGAAAAGCGGTGTTGGCGGCGGTATTGCAGCTGTCTGCCCACGTAAGTATGCGGTAGCAGTATGGAGTCCGCGACTTAACCCTAAAGGTAACTCTGTAATGGGCATGAAAGCCCTTGAATTGCTGACAACCAAAACAGCTATCAGTATTTTTTAAGCCCCCGAACTTTTTGGCATCATTTTTGTACTTTATATTAATAAGGTATTAAAGAAAGGACTGAATATGAATGAACAATCCATCCAAAAACAATATAACCAAATAGTCAGTTTATTGGAAGATAAACGATTGAAAGAAGCTCTCGTTCAACTGGATGCTTTCTTATATAATGGTAACGACTGGAGTCTGCGTAACCGACTGGAACAAATCCAGACTTCCTATCAATATATGTTGCAATACATGAAACTGGGTATGAAAGACCCTGAACGGCAGAAGCTGTATCGCCAACTATTGGCCGATACATGGGAGATTGCCGACCAGACACGTATTGCATTATTAGATGAAATATCCACCCACTATTACCACTCCCTGCGCAGGAATCCCAACCAACTTCCGAAGGCTTATGACCTTTCCGGCCAGCAAAAGATCCTGGAAGGCTTTGCAGATGAAATGGCTGTATCGCAGTTAGCAAACTACCAGGGCTTGGACGCTATCCTGAGACGACATGAAGAGACACACCAGGTAATGTTTCTTACTACCTGGAGCAACAGCAGTTGGACTTTGGAAGAATTTGCCCAGGCAGAAGATATGCTTCGCTCGGAAACATTGCCAACCAATGACTTATGCCTGTTTGTCAGTGCTGTCACACTCAGTTTAATGGAATGTTTCGATGAACGCAAAGTAAACTGGTTGCTCGACAGGCTTCGCCATACCAATCCGCAAATCAATCAGAGAGCATTGGTAGGACTTGTTATTACCTTGCATCTCTATCCTTCACGCATTGCACTTTATCCAGAATTGGAAGCACGTATTTCTCTTTTCAGAGAAGACCCGAACTTCAGCAAACAGGTGAACCGTATTTATATCCAGCTACTTCGTAGCCAGGAAACGGAGAAGATTGACAGAAAGATGCGGGAAGAAATCATTCCTGAAATGATGAAGAACGTGAATATCATGCGCAACATGAAGTTCGGTTTTGAAGAAACAGATGAAAACGACCGCAATCCCGACTGGGAACAAGCTTTCGAGCAATCGGGTTTGGGAAATAAAATACGCGAGATGAACGATCTGCAACTGGAAGGAGCAGATGTCTATATGAGCACATTCGCACAACTCAAAGGGTATCCTTTTTTCCGCGAACCACATAACTGGTTCTACCCTTTCGACCGGATGCATTCCAGCATTATCCATCAGGTAGGTTTGAACCAGAGCGGTGAGAGTTCTGTCCTTTCCATCATCCTGCAATCGGGATTCTTCTGCAACAGTGATAAGTATTCATTTTGTTTCACCATTGCACAACTCCCACAGGGACAACGTGACATGATGCTAAGTCAGATGACCCCTCAGGATCAAAGCGACTTTATGGAAGAAAAGAACAGTGCCAGCCTGAAACAATTTGCTGAACGGCCTGATGTTATCAGTAACCAGTACATTCACGATTTATACCGTTTCTTCAAACTTAGCCAACGCAGATTTGAGTTTCATAATATCTTCCAGGAAGAGATTGCATTGCACCGCAATCCGGTACTGAAAGAACTGTTGAGTGCTCCCGAATTATTAGTAGCGGTTGCCGACTTCCACTTCAGCAAAGAGCATCCGGCAGAAGCTTTGGAGCTCTACCGGATATTAATAGACCGGAAACAGGCCAATGCGGACATTTTCCAAAAGACAGGTTTCTGCCTGCAAAAGGAGAAACGCTATCAGGAAGCTGTGGACGCTTATCAGAAAGCTGATATGCTGAAGCCCGATCACCTGTGGACACTTCGCCACCTGGCTACTTGTTACCGCCAGATGAAGAATTTCGATGCAGCTTTGGAATACTATCATCGCGTAGAAACTATTCAACCGGAAAATCGCAATGTATTGTTCTATACCGGTAGTTGCCTGGCAGAACAAAAAAGGTATGACGATGCCCTGCAATATTTCTTCAAGTTAGACTTCCTGGAAAACGACTGTATGAAGGCATGGCGCGGCATTGGCTGGTGTTCATTTGTCAGTGGTAAGCATGAACAGGCTATGAAGTATTATGATAAACTCCTTGCCGCCAAGCCACTTGCTACGGACTATCTCAATGCCGGACACGTGGCCTGGGTACTGGGAAACATAGAAAAAGCAGTCGGACTATATGGCAAGGCCATGGCAGAAAGCGGAAGTAAAGATGCTTTCCTTGAAATATTCGACAGAGACCGGAACAGCCTTCTCAAACAAGGTATTGCAGGAGAAGAGATTCCATTAATGCTGGATATGATTGAGTAAAGACATAAATAAGTAGCTGATGAAGAAATACTGTATCCTGGCTCTATTCTGTTGCCTTAGCTATCTGGCAGCAGCACAAAGTCCTGTAGAGAAAGGACTGGAAAGCATAAACCGGACATCTGCCGAAGCATATATCGGTTTTCTGGCTCATGATGAATTACAAGGGCGGGAAGCCGGATATCATGGTTCAAAGATAGCTGCCCAATATATTGCTTCATTGCTTCAGGCAATGGGAATACAACCGGTGGGAGACAGTTATTTTCAACCTTTTGAAGCATACAGAAGAGAACGCCAGAAAAGGGGAAAGCTAGAGGTACACCCCGATTCAATAACCTTATTCAAAAGAGAAGTACATCAGAAGCTCTCTATGACGAATATACTGGGAATGATCCCCGGTAAAAACACCAGTGAGTATGCTATTGTCGGTGCGCACTTTGATCATTTGGGAATAGATCCTGCTCTTGAAGGTGATCAGATTTATAATGGTGCTGATGATAATGCTTCCGGTGTGTCAGCCGTTCTGCAAATAGCCAGAGCATTCATTACCAGCGGCAAACAACCGGAACGAAATATTATTTTTGCCTTCTGGGATGGTGAGGAGAAAGGATTATTGGGTTCCAGATACTTTGTACAAACCTGTCCGTTCATTTCGCAAATCAAAGGATATCTGAACTTCGACATGATAGGTCGCAATAATAAGCCACAACAACCCATGCATGTAGTTTATTTCTATACGGAGGCCAATCCGACTTTTGAAAAATGGCTAAAAGAAGATATAAAGAAATACAACCTCCAACTGGAACCCGACTATCGTCCATGGGATAATCCCATAGGCGGTAGTGATAACGGTCCTTTTGCTAAAGCGGGAGTTCCTATTATCTGGTATCATACAGATGGACACCCGGATTACCATCAACCCTCTGATCATGCAGACAAACTGAATTGGGAGAAGATAGTGGAGATAACCAAAGCATCCTTTCTGAATGCCTGGAATCTGGCGAACGAGAAAGAATATTAAACTATACTTTCAGTAATTCCCTGTACAATTTCTGCACAGGAAGCCCCATGATATTATAGTAACTACCCGAAATATTTTCCACTCCTATAAAACCGATCCACTCCTGCACTCCATAGGCGCCAGCTTTATCCATCGGTTGGAAATTATCTACATAGTAGGCTATTTCCTCTTCACTTAAAGTGGCAAAACGCACCTCAGTTTGTGCAGTAAAACTACGCTGCCAATCGGTAGTGGTTATGCATACGCCGGTGAAAACCTCATGGGTACGCCCGGACATAGTGCGCAACATCTGCAAAGCATCTTCCCTATCCCGGGGTTTGCCCAGCACCTTGCCATCCAGCCATACAATTGTATCGGCAGTAATCATCAATTCACCGGGTTGCATCATGGCAACGTAAGCGTCCGCCTTTTCTTTAGCGATATACAAAGGTATATCCGCACCCTGCAAAGTCTCAGGATATGATTCATCCACATCGGGCAAAGTCCGCACTTCATAGTCCACACCTAAACCTGCAAGCAATTCCTTCCTTCGCGGAGAATTACTAGCAAGTATCACCTTATACTTTTTCAAATTGTCCAACACCGCCTCTTCAATTTTTAATTATTAATTATTAATTTGCTCATCATCCTACCATCCGAATGCTTTATCATCCATCCAAAGTCCCTGAACTTTCAGGACTTGTTCCACGACATCCCGACCACAACCATAGCCACCATTAGCATAAGATATATAGCGGGAAACAGCCTTCACTTCCGCTGATGCATCTTTAGGGCAACATGGCAATCCACATTCACGCATCACCTCAATATCGGGAATATCATCTCCCACATAAAGAATCTCTTCATCTTTAAGACTATGACGATCACGAAAATCATGATAATCATGGATTTTCACAGAAGAAGACATATAAATATCCACAGAAGGAATTCCCAAAGCCACGAAACGTTTGCGAACAGCCTCAGATCGCCCACCGGTTATGATGCCCAATAGCAGCCCCTGTTTACCGGCAAGGTGCAAGGCATATCCATCCTTAATGTTCACGGTACGCATAGGCTCGCCATCCTGACTCATCGGGATAACGTTAGCACTTAAAACGCCGTCAACATCAAAGACAAGGGCCTTTATCTTCTTTAAATCGTAATTGATAGTACTCACTATATTCGGTTTTTAGTTGGGTTATTTATCAAAAACAATAATGCTTGTTATGTGGTAAAACAATACTTGTTATGCCTCAAAACACTGCTTGTTATACACCGGAACATTACTTGTTATGCAAACGATGTATGCTCTCGCTAACCAATCGATATAATTCCTGCATCTCCGGCTCACCCGCAAGCATCTCCAGATGTTTATTGATCACATTCTCATCATAACGTACAGCCGGCCCCGTCTGCGCTTGTTTCGGTTCCAATTCATGCACTTTACGGGCTGTCTCATCAATCAAAGGCAACATGGCATTAAACGGAAGATCATACTTTTTCAGCAATTCAGATGCCAAGGCATACATGTGATTCGTAAAATTACAAGTAAACACAGCAGCCAGATGCAGGCTCCTCCGTTGCTCGGAAGTTGCCTCGTATACTTTCTCCGAAAGAACAGAAGCAATTGCTTTTAGCAACTCTGTATCTTCAGACGAATTACTCTCTATAAAAAAAGGTACTACGCGAAAATCAACTTCGCGCTGCTTACTGAAAGTCTGCATAGGATAAAACACTCCATAACGTGATGTTTTACCTTCCCAGACATTCATAGGAATACTTCCGGCTGTATGTACCAATAAAGCATCTTCCTTTCCGGCAACAATTTCAGGTAATAATGTCACGAAAGCATCATCCTTTAAAGAGACAATATATAGCCGGGCATCCTTAGATACTTCAGAAAGTTCAGTTGTATATCCAGCCTCCACTGCCTGCGCCAATGCACATGCAGCTTCTTTTGTACGGCTATATACCTGTACTATACGAAAGCCATTCTGATATAAAGCCTTAGCCAGATTAGTCGCGAGGTTTCCGGCACCGATAAAGACTATCGGCGTATCTTGTACACTTCTTTTCATCTTGTAGCCAGCCAATATAAAATAATTCCGAGAACTAACAGCGCCACAGGTAACAGATAAGCAGACATCGTACCAAGTAATGCTGTAATCAATCCGAAGTTCAGTATTAACCATAAACCGATCAACACCAGCCCTACAGACTTATCACGCTTGAAGATGAGAAATATCACG
>USSR01000374.1 GCA_900557355.1 uncultured Bacteroides sp. | reverse complement strand
ATCGCCGCTTTATCTGTATCGAAGTAACCGGACCTATCCGTACAAATGTCTCCATTAACTACCGGCAGCTCTACGCCCAAGCCATGAATGCCATATCAAAAGGAGAACGTTACTGGCTGGACGATACCGATGAAGACATCCTGAAACAAACCAATCAAGAGTTTGAACAACCTACCCCGTTGGAGCAGCTCTTCCTGTGCTACTTTCAGGCGGCACAAGCGGAAGACGAAGGAATATGGATGACACCGATGGAAATACTTTCTTTTCTCCAGAAAAAGACCAAAGACCGATTAACCATCAACAAAGTCGCGTACTTCGGGCGTACACTCCGCAAACTTGGAATCAGTAGCCGGAGAAGAAACCGGGGAACGGAATATTACGTAATAATGCGAATCAATAGTTGAATTTAATTCATAACCCTACAATTCTGAGTGATTTGACCAATCGCCCGATTTGCAGTATACACACTCAAGTTTCAAAGATTTTTTCACCACATATTTTGTACTTTCCATAATATTAACTATTTTTGTGTGCTCCAGTCTACCTGCTACGGGCAAGAGGGAGTGACATTATATCGAAAGACGTTTTCATGCGTTAATCTCTGCCATTCGAATCTCGCAAATTCAAGCAGAAAGAGATAACAGCAACCGAAGCGTCTGCGTGGTATGACTATATGCCTGCACAAACTGAACAAACCTCTATAGGTTCGGTTATTTGTGTAAGTTCCATATATCATACAGGCGTGGGCTGACTGGCGTTGCTTATCCTTTCTGCGAAGGCAATGCGAGAGCCTGAATGGCGGGATAAGCAGAACAGCTTCCCGCGCTTTTTCGTATATTGCCCTATAAACAAAACAAACAAAGCAGAATCCGGGGGAGCTATAAGTACATACTGCAAACAGTATATGCATATCGGCCAACTTATCAAGCAAAAAATAGAAGAACAAAACAGAACGGTGGTCTGGTTTGCAGACCAGCTATCTTGTAGCCGAACGAATATATACAAGATTTACGAAAAGGCATCTATCGACACCGGACTCCTACAACGCATATCCGCCATACTCCATTACGATTTCTTTACCGATTACTCCAAAGATTTTGGAAAAACAGATAAACACTGTCCCCGATAAGTTTACATGCCAACTTATCGGGGACAGTTTGTTATGAAATTATTTTCCATAATGCATTTACTTTGTATCCATCATTGTGTGCACATCCTTCAACGAGTGGGCATAAACAAAAAAAGGAAAAGATGTATAACCATAAAAAGGAAAGGAAATGAATGAACTGTCCGACTATGAATCTCCTCAAGTGGAGGTCTTAGAAGTAGAAGTAGAAAACGGAATTGCTGCAAGTTTTGGTGGCGAATCCGGAAAAGAAGAATGGATGTAACGGCAAAAGCCGTTCATTATCACAAAAAAAATCATCACTAAAAATGTTTTAATCATGACAAGAACAAAGTATTTAGCAGGACTGGCATTGGGCATACTGATGGCCGGTTGTAACAGTGAAGAGGCTTCTGAACAAACTTCAGGTATGAACACTCTGAAAACAACAGTGGAAAGCTATGCAACTTCCACCCGTGCAGGATTCCAAGACAACTCAGGAGAATTCTTCTGGACCGCCGGAGATGTGATAGGCACCACAACCAGCACCGCCAACAACGCTTTCGCAGGAATGACGTTGACCAACGGTGCAGGGACAAGCACCGCCACATTCACGGGAAGCATGTCAGGCACTCCTGCCGGATATGCCGTCTATCCATACGTAGAAATGGGCTACCAACAAATCACAGCCGAAGGACAACTGACCTATCAGTTCCCTGACAGCTACACCTACACCACGCTCGACGGTGAATATGGCAAAACAGGCGGAAACAGCTTCAACCCGCCCATGTGGGCAGCAGTTGCTGACGGAAAAGCTATGTTTAAGCACTTGGGAGGCATATTCGCCATCGAAATAAACAAACTCCCCCAAGGCAGCAACATGCAATTCATCTTCAAGACTCCCGGCCGAAAGATTACCGGCACATTCTCTGCCAACCTAACAGCCACAGAACCGTTGTTAGTCACTTCTGAAGCAGAAACAGAGAACACTGTAACCATCAATTTCAGCACCGGTGCAAGTGATACAAACGGCTTCTTCTACATACCTGTTCCCACCGGTACCTACCCCAGTATCCTAGTAGTAGTGAAAGACGGAAGCGGCAAGGAGATATTTCCCGGTACATGGAGCACCCAGACAGTAGGCCGCCGTGTCATCAAACGTGGCACGATAGGCGAGCAGAGCCTCACAGGCGGTGAGGCTTCCACAACCACCGTAGAAGATGTAAGCAAAGTAGGTGAAGCCTTGACCAACAACGACAATGTAACCGTAGAAGGAGAAGTTAGCGGTACAAACAATGAAATCACCCTGCCTGCTCCAACAATGGACAACAAGCCCAAGACTCTCGTATTCCAGAATATAGCAACCGAAGCATCACTCACAGTGAAAGAACCAACACAAACAAGCGGCACTGGCGGTCAGCTCACCCTCTCCATTCCTGAAACGCCAGCCGGCAACACCGCCCCGACCGTGACAGTCGATACACCGAATCAAACCGTCACCCTCTCCTCTAACAGCGGAACAGCCACTTACGGCATAGTGAATGCATCTACCGCAGACAACACCCTCATCATCAACGCAGGTGTCACTGTCACCACCCTAAACGTAATAAAAGGAAATATACGGGTGAAAAAAGGCGGAAAGATAGAGACCGTATCGAAAGATAACAATAATACCTCAAGCACCGTTTACATCCTATTAGAAGATGGAGCCAAAGCACCATCTACGGCAAACACCGGATGCACAGTCATTTCTGCCGCTGAATATGAGCTGAAAACAGCTTGTGAGAAAGGTGGCAGCTACAGCCTCCCTTCAAATGTTGTGCTCAGTGCTCCATTGGCAGTGAGAAACGCCATGACACTTGACTTGAACGGACATAACATCAAACCCAGCAAGACCAACTGGGCCAAAGTACAGAACACCCAAGATGCAATAATACTAGTATGCCGTGGTGGTAACTTGACCATCAACGACAGCAGCAACGGTCAGGGAAGCATCGACTATGACGGATTCGCCACTATCTATACCGCCCTGAAACTGACTGACA
Source organism: uncultured Bacteroides sp. (assembly GCA_900557355.1). GTDB lineage: Bacteria > Bacteroidota > Bacteroidia > Bacteroidales > Bacteroidaceae > Bacteroides. Next base: position 3,738 of record USSR01000374.1, on the reverse strand, counting down.
GCCAAGACCAAGCAACCGGTAATGCCGAGCTTACTGTTAACGGCGGCTCAATCAAGGGAAACTACTACGGCATCTCCGGCAATGGCACCCGCAATGGCACGAAAATAACCATCAATGGCGGTAATATCACTGTAACTGACAAGGATGCAGTCGGCATTTACCACCCGCAACTGGGAGAACTGGAAGTGACCAATGGCAATATCACCGGCATCACCGGCATCGAAATGCGCAGTGGAACATTGACTGTAACCGGCGGAACGATAAAGAGTACAGCCACACAATTTGGGAAAGAAGGCAATGGCAACGGTCCCACCATCAAGGGAGCAGCCGTAGCCATCTCACAACACGTCACCAATCAAGCCTTAAGCGTCAACATCAATGGTGGCACACTTTCCGGCCCTTATGCATTCTATGAGGAAGATTTGCAAGACGAGGTAGTCAATGGCATCTCGACGAAAGTAACGGCAGGCACCCTGAACGGAAACGTCTACACAGAGAACTGCGCCAAATCCGCATTTGTCACAGGTGGTACCTTCACCGACCCCACCGCACTACAATACCTCGGTGCAAACGCCAATGTTAAAGTGAACATGAAAGAAGACAAGACCTGCGGCGGATTCAAGACACAAAGCGGACAAACAGTAGTTATAGATTTCGGTGGAAAAGCACTCACCTTGGGTACACCGACCGTTGGTTCCACAGGTACCGAAACCAACAGTTGCCAGTTGCTGAAAGGCTCTACAGTCACCTTTAAAAACGGTACGCTGACAAGCCCGAATGAAAATATCATCATCCAGAACTACTGCAATCTGACTCTGGAAAATCTGACAGCAACGGGCACACAAGCTCAATACGTAGTAAGCAATAACTGTGGCAATATAGTAATTAACAATACTACCGTCAATGCCGGAAATGGTGCCAACCAGTTTGCATTTGACGTATGTGGCTTCTCCAACTACACCGAAGGAGTTACAGTAACAGTAAGAGGCACAAGCGTTATCAATGGTAAAGTGGAGATTTCAAAGAGTCCAGGAAACACTGAGATGATGAAACTCAACATCGAAGGCGGTGAATTCAAAGGTGATTTAAAGATTGATTCATCCGTAACAGCAGAAGCGGCAAAAGAAATCATTAGCATCAGTGGTACTCCGACCTTCACCGGAAACACTTGGGATGCATACAACAAAAACGCAGAATAGTATCGCCCCTAACTCACACGAGGAATCAAAAAGCGGACAAGCAATAGCATTCTGATTTTTATATTCCCGATCCATACAACAGAGCCTCCGAAGCCCATAAAGCTTTCAGAGGCTCTTTTTCTGTCCCTTTCCCCCAACCTATACATTACACAAACACCCCCGTCCTACATCATTCTTTTAGTTTTATTCGATTATTCCATCTCTTTTCTCTATTTTTGCATCCAAATCAGAAAAAAAATATGAAAAAAGAAAGCCAAGTGATATTCGACCGCAATGTGGTGGAGTTCGTCACCGTAGCTGCCGAGTTCTGTAAATTCCTGGAACAGGCGGAGACGATGAGCCGTGATACATTTGTCGATACCTCATTAAAGATACTTCCGCTACTCTACCTCAAGGCTGCCATGCTGCCCGAAACGGAAATAATAGGCGATGAAGCTCCCGAAAGCTATGTGACGGAGGAAACGTATGAAGTGCTTCGCATCAACCTTGCCGGTATTCTTGCCGAAAAAGATGACTATCTGGATGTGTTCATACAGGATATGGTTTATAGCGACCAACCCATCAAGAAGAATATTTCCGAAGACCTGGCGGATATTTACCAGGCCATCAAAGATTTCATTTTCGTCTTCCAACTGGGATTGAATGAAACGATGAACGACTCCCTCGCCATCTGCCAGGAACAATTCAAAGAGTACTGGGGACAAACCTTGGTAAACACACTTCGTGCACTATACGACGTGAAATACCGCCAATCCGAAGAAGATGAACCGGAAGATGATGATTGCGACGATGATGATTGCCATTGCCACGGACATCACCATCACGAATAAAGACTTAAATTATGGTTATTAAAAAAACAATCAATAAGGAAGCTATCAAAGAGATGCCCAAAGTTCTCTTTCCAGGACAAATACATCTGGTACAAACTCCCTGGGAAGCAGAAAAGGCAGTTACTTACCTGAAGCAATATCCTTTGCTGGGAATTGACAGCGAAACCCGCCCGTCGTTCACCAAAGGGCAATCACACAAGGTGGCACTGCTACAGGTATCCTCTGAAAAAGATTGCTTCCTCTTCCGCCTGAACCTGACCGGCCTGACGCTTCCTATTATTTCATTGCTGGAAAGCCCATCGGTCACCAAAGTCGGGCTCTCGCTGCGAGACGACTTTATGATGCTGCACAAACGTGCTCCCTTTGAACAACGCGCCTGCATCGAATTGCAAGAATATGTCCGTATGTTCGGCATACAGGACAAGAGCCTGCAGAAAATCTATGGTATCCTCTTCGGTGAAAAGATTTCCAAATCGCAGCGTCTTTCCAACTGGGAAGCCGAACACCTGACCGAACCTCAGAAACAGTATGCGGCTACCGATGCATGGGCATGCCTCAACATCTATAACCGACTGCAAGAATTAAAGATCAGCGGTGACTATGAATTAGCACCGGATGAACCACTCACCAATCAGGAATCATTAATAACTAACCCATAACCGCTAACCACTAACAGCATGTACAAAGTATATCTCAAATCCGGCAAAGAAGAGTCATTAAAACGTTTTCATCCCTGGGTGTTTTCGGGTGCTATCGCTCATTTCGACGGTGAACCCGAAGAGGGCGAGGTAGTAGAAATTTATACTTCCAAGAAGGAATTCATTGCCAAAGGGCATTTCCAGATTGGCAGCATTGCTGTACGCGTACTCTCTTTCCATCAGGATGAGGCTATCGATTCCGATTTCTGGAAACGCAAACTCAGTATTGCTTATGAGATGCGCCGCAGCATTGGTATTGCAGAGAATCCAACTAATAATACTTACAGACTGGTACATGGAGAAGGGGATAACCTCCCCGGACTAATCATTGATATTTATGCCCGCACCGCCGTGATGCAGGCACACTCTGCCGGTATGCATCTCGACCGCATGGAAATAGCCAATGCTCTCAGTGAAGTGATGGGTGATAAAATAGAGAATATCTACTATAAATCAGAAACGACTCTTCCCTTCAAGGCTGATCTTTACCCTGAAAACGGTTTCTTGAAAGGAGGCAGCACTGATAATGTAGCTATGGAATATGGACTGAAATTCCATATTGACTGGTTAAAAGGACAAAAGACCGGCTTTTTCGTTGACCAACGTGAAAACCGATCCCTGCTGGAACGTTATGCAAATGGACGTTCCATATTAAACATGTTCTGCTATACCGGTGGCTTTTCCGTTTATGGTATGCGTGGAAATGCCAAACTGGTACATTCCGTAGACAGTTCAGCCAAAGCAATTGACCTCACAAATAAGAATATAGAATTGAATTTCCCCGGTGATGCCCGCCATGCTGCTTTTGCCGAAGATGCCTTCAAATATCTGGACCGCATGGGCGACCAATACGATCTGATTGTTCTGGACCCGCCGGCATTTGCCAAACACCGCGATGCTTTGCGCAATGCCCTGCAAGGTTACCGCAAACTGAATGTAAAAGCTTTCGAGAAGATCAAACCAGGCGGTATTCTATTTACTTTCTCCTGCTCGCAAGCCGTCAGCAAAGAA
>USSR01000373.1 GCA_900557355.1 uncultured Bacteroides sp. | reverse complement strand
CGATGGGGGCTGCCAATATCTTCCTTTATATCTGTAATTTCGCCATTCAATACTTTCTGAATCAACGTGTTTTCAGTTTCGTTGCCTGAATTCAGTAACTTGAATTGAGTTTTCAGCGAAGTGCGTACAGTGGAATAATCCTTGCCATCACTGGATAGGGGTGAATCACCACATATTTGTGCCTTCATGAAATTATCGTTGATGTTGGCCGGATTGAGCAGGCGTGCTGCTGCGCTGCTAGTAGCATCCATGGCAAAGTCTACATTTGCTTGATTATCAAACAAGTCGCAAGGTGTGATTGTGCGTCCTGCAGAAGCGTCGAAAAGAGCACATTCAGTGGCCGGAGCTCCTAATGTTATATTCTCCCAATAAAGATAAGTAAGTACTACCGTGGCTTTCTTCACTTTCACCGTACCAATAGAGGCTGTCTCTTTATCGCTTTTACCATAAATCAGAGTCACTGTAAATTCGGTGTCGGCATCCACTTCCGGTGCTTTGAAGGTAAAACCTGTTGCTCCGGGATTGGTTATGACTATGTCGGACGAGACGCCTCCTGCTTTTGTCAGGCGAACCGCGCTGACTACATTCAGATTAGTCCCTTCAATCGTGACATCTTTCCCCGTTTCCACTTCCCGGCTGTCACTTGCCACACTACCACCGGGAACAACTTCTTTCACCGTAAATTTGCCCGGCACTATCAATTTCTGATCGTTTCCAAGCGAATTATCATACACAAGCGTGATCGTAAATTCGGTATCGGCATCTACTTCCGGTGCTTTGAAAGTGATTTCGGTAGCCTTCTTATTGTCAATCGTAACAGACTCTCCATTGGCTTGAATAGCCTTGATGATATTCAGGTTCGTTCCCGCAATCGTGATGATATCCCCCGGTTTCACTTCACCCGATAAGGTGGTAGAAGTAGTCGGGATGACAGGAGCAATGTAAACAGTCAGTTCCTCACACACAACGAGACGATGAACGGAGTTGTAAAGTACAGCAAGGGAAACAGCTTTTGTCTCTTCGAACACTTCCGTAGGTACGTAAACCGTGAGTGATTGATGGTCACGATCTGCCTGCGGTGTTTTGATATCTAACGTAGTAACATCACCAAAGTAAACTTTAGATATGAGATGCATATTGTCACCCGTCAGAGTGATGGTTTCTCCCGGTTGCACGGTTGTTGCCCCCATGGTGTTGACAGACGTTTGCGGAATATCAATATCATTATCGCGGGTGCATCCGTTCAGCAGGCATATCAGGCAGCACAAGGCTGCCGTCAATGCGGTGGTTAATGTATAATTTCTTTTTTTCATGTTCTTTCTTTTTTAGCGTTGATAGTAAACATCGAATGTAATGTAGGCGATACCTTGATTATTCTTGTCGCCGTTATTGATGTTGTTGGTCTGACTGTAATCTACGAATACATCCAGAATATCAAGAATACCATATTTATCCTTGTGGTTATTGTAGAATACGACTACACTGCCTTTATCAAATATCTGTTCGCTTACAGTACCTGCTGCTTCTGTCGATTTGCGCGTACGTGCAGAACTCTTGGTTATATTCAGACTGGTAAAGAGTGACGGAGTGATTTCCAGTTGATCTCTGCCTGCTCTGATTTGTTCGATAAGCGCGGCATGAGTGGTAGGATTCAAAACAAAGAATCTTGTTTGTACTGCCGTGAAAGGAGCAAATATCGTGAAGTTTTCCGCATTAGGCACAGCCGCTGTTCCGCACCAGTAATTCTTCAAGTTGTTTTTGGTGTTGGCAGGATCAGGATTAAGTATCGCATCCGGTGAATTGAGTGCAAAGTCGAGTCCGCTGTTCACATATCCGGCGAAGTCTATCTTATCAAAATTCTCTTCCTCTTTCAGTACGCAAGGAGTGCATATCGGATTGCCGTCCGCAGAATTACCGTTGAGCATACTACCATAACCATACTTGCTGTTACGTGTTCCTATTGCCTGATTGGCACTGAACAAGTTCTTCATGCGAATCACCTCGCAAGCGTCGGATAAGATAATTTCCTTCGTTTCTCTATAATAGGTCACTTTAATCTTCACAGTGCGTGTCTCCGGCAAAGTGGGTACTCTGAAAACAATGGTACTTCCATTCTGGCTGACCGGTGCATACTTTTCTTCTCCGAAATAGATATACTCAATCAGATTGAGGTTTTTGCCGCCCAATGTGAGCAGGCTTCTTTCCATTAGACTTTCCTGATCTATCTTCTCTATTTCCGGTTCATCTTTCTCTACTATAAAGTCACCGGACTCTCCTTTGATTTCAGATTCGCCTCCTGTTTGGTTGGCGTACTTTAATGATACAGTTGCCTCGTCATCAATAATAAACGGCACTTTTACCGCAATCTCTTTTTCACTCTGATAAATGATCTCTCCCTCTTCGTCGCCCATAAAGACCTTTGAGATAATGTCCAGGTCAGCTCCCAAAATCTCGACGTTGTTTCCTACTCTTCCACCTTTCGGGAAGTCAGTCACACGTGGAGTAGGATAGGTGACGGAGAATGATTGCGCACTTTCTGCGCGGGTGCTTTCGCCGGCATCGTCCTTGCGGGAAGTGGCAAGCACGATTTTTCCGCTTTTTGTTCCTTCACGTGGCACAACAATCACGATTTCCTGTTGTGACAGTTTATAAAGTATCTGGCTTTCTACACCACCGATGGTTGCAGAAACGATATCGCGCAGATTACTACCTTTCACCGTAATCTCCGTACCGGCTTTTCCGCTGGTTGGGGTAAACTCACTGATTTCCGGTGCACCTTGTATTTCAGTTTCAATACTCAACTTTTCGTTGCAGCCCGTCAGTGCCGCAAGTACGAAAAGGAGGATGAAGTAATGAAGTTTATTTTTCATGCTGTTTTCGTTTTAAAGGTTAGTAATTGGGGTTCTGGGTAACTACGCTCGGATTATTGTCTATCACGCTTTGCGGGATAGGAAGCAGTAGTTGCCAGTCGGCAATCTTATTCACGGTGAAAGCATATTTGTTATAGAAACCTTCCGTTTCGGTGATTTGCTTGTTGACTACTTCCACTGCTTTGCCCCAACGCAAGAGGTCGAACCAACGTTGGTTTTCGAATGCCAGTTCCAGACGGCGTTCTTTTTCCAGTTTTTCGCGGAAAGCATATCTCACAGGCACTTCAGAAGCAGCTATGGCAGCCAGTCCGGCACGGCGGCGCACTTCGTTGAGATAAGGAAGTCCGGTGGCGGGGCCATCTGTTTCGTTCAACACTTCGGCATACATAAGCAGCACGTCGGCATGACGAATGACAGGCCAGTCGTTTTCTCCATCATAACGTACGCTCACGGGAGAAACGAACTTCTTGATATAAGCCGATTGATCTGAAATGACCACCGGGTCTTTCTTGCTCGGATCGATATAATGGTCGGTCACGCTGGCATCCTTACGCAAATCACCTTCCGGATAAATTCCGAGAACTTCTGTTGTCGGATAGTTACGTCCGTCACCGTCACCCGTCACTACATTGGCGCCGCTCTTGGTAGGAGCAAAAGTATTGGCAAAAGGCGAGCCGATACCCAGACTACCGGATTTATAGCGGATGGCAAAGATAATCTCATCGTTCATTTCTTTGGAAATATCGAATACATCGGAATAACTAACCGTCAACTGATCTCCTTTTACATCCACCACAGCTTTGAGTAAGCTCTTGGCTTCCGTATATTTCCCAAGAGTCAGGTAAACTTTGGCCAGCAGGGATTGAGCCGCTGCCTGCGTCACCCGTCCCAAGTCTGCTATGTCGTATGTAATTCCTTCCAAGTTGTCAACGGATCTTTGAAGGTCGTCGATAATCTGCTTGTAAGTCGCTTCCACGCTGCTACGATCTTTTTTCATGGCTTCAGCCACGCTCAATTCCTCCGTAACAATGAAGGTAGGGCCGAAAAGACGTACGAGGTTGAAGTAATGGTATGCACGGATGAAACGTACTTCTCCTTCAAATTGTGCCCGTTTCTTCTCGTTGGCTACGACAGCCAGATTCTCGGGAGCCAATACGTTATTGCAACTGTTGATATTGCTGTAAGTAGCTTCCCAGTAAGTACGTATGTTGGCATTGCTGGCATCCATGGTACCGAGGTCCAGCGCCTGTTGTTGCAGGAACGCATCGTTGGTCGAACTGTTGCTGTTCATACGCGTATTGTCGGCACGCAGTTCGGTCAATGTCCATTCGATATTCAATGGAGCCTGCATTCCTCCGTAGCAACCGATGACGGCAGTATTCATTTCGGCTTCATTCTTGTAGAATGAACCGTCGGGGATATAGGAGTCCGGTGTAATGTTGAGGTCGCAGGAAGAAAGACCCAATACACAAGCGGACAGACTGGCGGTAAATATATGTTTTAGTTTCATTACTGTACGTTTTAAGGTGATTAGAAGTTAAGTTCAAATCCGATATTGACGGTAGACTGTATCGGGAATCCTCCACGCTGGTATCCGTTGACCAATGGGGAAGAGTAGGAGCCTGTAGTAACACGGGCTTCGGGATTGATTCCCCGGTAGCTTTTTCCCCAGAAGTAGAGCAGGTTCTGACCGGAAGCATAAAGGCGGAGTGAATTGAGTCCTGCCTTTTTCAACTTTTTCTTGTCGAAGGTATAACCGAGAACTACATCACGCAGAGCCACGAATGAACCGTCTTCAATCATATAGTCGGTGAACTCCCATGAAATACCTGCCGAACCGACAGTAGGAGTACGTCCGTCACCCGGATATTCGGCACTGATCCAACGGTCTTTCACATAATTGCGGTTGAACTTCTTGGATTCGGTGTAGTAGCCGTCGCCATTGAATACATCCAGTCCGCTTACCCCTTGAATGAGGAAATAAAGATCGAAACCTTTCCATCTGAAAGTATTTGAGATACCCCAGGTTGCTTTCGGGAAGGGGTTACCGATGACGGTACGGTCTTTGTCGTTGATAACGCCGTCATCATTGATGTCTACAATCTTGAGACTGCCCGGTGTGGCACTTGCCAAGTGTGGGGAAGCGTCGAGATCCGCCTGGTTAAGATAAACACCGTCGGTTTTGTAACCGAAGAATGAGATGGCACGGTGTCCTACTTGCGCCAGATATGTTTCATTACGTTCGCCGGTAGAGATCAGTCTCTCTTCGCCGGACAGTTCGAGCAGCTTGTTGAAGTTGGACGAGAGATTGAACGAAGTAGTCCATTCGAAGTTCTTGGTGCGAATGTTGTGCGTGTTCAACTCGATTTCAATACCACTGTTGCGGATACGTCCGATATTGTTCCAGTAATCACTGTAACCCATGAAAGAAACGACCGGTTGTTTGAACAGCAATTGTTTGGTGATGGAATAGTAGCCTTCCAGAGTCAGGCTGATACGGTTGTCCAGTGCGCTGAAGTCGATACCGGCGTTGTATTCGTACGTCTGTTCCCAAGTGATGTCATGGTTACCTTTGGTAGAGGTAGTCTTACCCAGTCCGGGGATCAGTGCGCCTGTGCCGCTACCCAACGCATAGTTGCTGGCGTAAAGCAGATTATAATAAGAGTTGGCAGGAATATTATTGTTACCCGTCACACCAAAGCTGGCACGCAGCTTCAGCATATTCAGCCAGCTTACGCCTTTCAGGAAGGCTTCTTCCGAAGCACGCCATCCGAGTGATACGGAAGGGAACCAACCCCACTGTTTACCGTCGGCAAAAAGGGAACTACCGTCCGTACGCAGACTGGCGGAAACAAGATATTTGTCAGCATAGCTGTAATTGACACGTGCAAGGGCAGACATCATAGCGGTACGGAACTTAATGGTGTTCGTTTGGCTGACGTCGAAAGAAGTGGCCGCATTGAGCGTATGCACATAATCGGTAGGGAAGCCCAGACCTACGATGCTGGCTGTCGTTTCCGAGGTAGTCTGTGCGGTGTAACCCAATAAGGCTGCATAATCATGCTTACCTTTCTTGCCGATGTAGTTCAGTGTGTTTTCACTCAACAAGTCGACATAGAGACGGTTTTTGTAAGTACCCATAGCCGACTCTTCGTCTTTGCGGGATTCGTAGTTACGGTATTCGTTGTTCTGACGGTATTTAATGTAGAAACCGTTGGAAGTGGTAAAAGTCAAGCCTTTCATGATTTGCACATTGATAGAGGAATTGGCTTGCAGGTTATAGTCTTCTTTGAAACGTTCTTCGGTATCCATCAATGACTTCGGATTGTTGTTGCTGGTGTTGAACGGACTGGCTTTCACTTGCGTACCGTCTTCACGTGTGTACATGATGTTACTGAAATCGCTACCGCGTGCCCACGAACCGATGGCTTTTCCTGTGAGGGCTGCCGTTTCTTCCGTATGACGTACCGGCATGAAAGACGGTGTACGGTAGAAATCGATGAAGTTGGTTGACGGTGTTTCCGTTTTGGTGTAGGACGGAGCTACGTTCAGGCTAAGATCTACCCGTTTGGACAACTTCGCGTTGATGCGCGAACGAAGGTTCAGACGTTTGTAGTTGCTGTTAATCATAATACCGTCTTCCTGTGCATAGTTGCCGGAGATGTAATACGTAATGTCTTTTTTGCCGCCCGATACGGAGAGTTGCACCTGATGAATCTGTGGAGTGTCCTGCAATCCTTCCCGTTGCCAGTCGGTATAATTATTGATAAGTCCGAAGGCTTCGTCGTTGGCTGCTATGGATTTGTTTTGCAAGGCGGCTTCATAGCCCATCATGTTATAATAGTCTTTCGAACTCATGATCGGATGCAGTTTATACGCCCACTTTAATCCGGTAGAGGCTTTCACACTGTATTTCGCTTTGCTGGCATTTCCTTCTTTGGTCGTTACCAAAATGACGCCATTCGCTGCACGTGAACCGTAGATAGCGGCGGAAGCGGCATCTTTCAATACTTCGATAGAAGCAATATCCGCCATATCGAGTGT
>USSR01000372.1 GCA_900557355.1 uncultured Bacteroides sp. | reverse complement strand
TGGTTGAGCTACGCGGCCTTTTTGTTTAACGGGTGCAAAGATACGGACTTTTTCTGAAACTGCAAGCATTTTACAAACTTTTTTTGAAGAAAATTATTCGATGAAACGGTAATTAAACAGTTGCCAGCCGATACTCAGCCCCACATTCCACTCCCTTCTCGGTGAGCTATAATGATTTACATAAGCAGAGATCGCTCCAAAAGGTAATTGGCAAATAACAGAAACTTCTCCCATATATTCTACCTTTGAGAAAGCTTTTCCATAAAATGCTTTGTTTTGCGTATTCTTCTCGATAGGAAAAATAGGCATAAATCCATAAAATTCTCCTCTCAGATGAAACATATCATTGAAAATAAACATAGGCTTGATACCGGCAGCCAGAAACTGATTGGCGCGGAAAGCCTCATTATACATCAGCTTACTATGCGGAGTCGGCGAAAATTCTGCAGCCTGCATCATTGTCGCCGTAAAATTCTCCGAGAAGTTTCTCGATGAATACAGCGCTTCCGCCATCCATCCCAAAACAAATTTAGGCGCCATACTATGATATGCTTCTTTCATATAAGAAATCTGTAACCATGATTGCCGTTCCTGTGTAACAGGCTGTTCTGTCGGATTTCCAGGCTTATATCTTTCTTTTCCCGTAAAAATCTGAGCTATTAATTTCTCGTTATATCCTTTTGTAGCGTATTGACGAGAATTCAGTGTACTTCCATAAAAACTAATAGAACCGCCTATAAGCCTGTATAAGCTCCTGTCCGAACGGTCTTCTTCAAAGTTTATCACACTGGATTGAAAATAGTTATCTTGCAATTTCCCAATACCAAAGCCAAATTCAGCCCGTTTATTCGCTAAGAACGGTAAAGCGATAATCAACTTCAGAAATCGTTCATCCTTTGAATTAAAGGAAGGTTTATCGTTTTTAGAGAACAGTTTCTCCTTCTTGTAATAATCAAAAGTACTGATAGACGCAATAAGCCGATATGAAGTAGGAATATGAGTAGGCAAGTCTATACGCGCCATCAGTTGGGCATTATTATAAACTTTACCCAATTGGCCATCAAACGTAAACTCTTTAGCATAATAATTTAAGTTCTGATAGCCCAATCCCAGATATATCTGATTGGAACTCGTCGTAGACACACTACCCCCCAAGCGGACAGAGAAATTATCCTCCATCTTTACTTTCAGATGCAAATCGTACATATCGGTTTCCTCATTGAATACCGCCTTCGGAATGATTTCCGATATCATGTTATCCGCAAGTAAACGGAAATATCCACGCTTCAGATCTTCGTAAGTGAATGGTTCATCTTCTTCATCATGAAATTCCTTCTGAATATAAGCCTGTTGCTGGGGGTTAGCTCCATCAATATAAATTTTCTGGAAATAGAGCTGCGGCAGATTACTGCGATAAACCAAACGGCGTAAACGCACATTATCTGCATTCACCCTACGATGAATACGCCCCTTTATAGAATCCATCAGGCTAAGAGTGCGATTGTAACCTATATCATGGAGTTCCTGAAGACGGTCGAAATCAAGTAAGTTCACATCATCATACTTGAATGTCATGAGGATGCCGACAGAATCCGGAATAGAATAGTCCGTCTTCTGCATCACCATGTTCTCAATCTGACTCATAAGGTCATTTTCTTTAGGCTTGGATGGATTAGCAGCCACCACACTACCAATGATAATATCCGGATGAAAATCATCCCGCATTACATCTGTTGGAAAGTTATTGTAAATACCACCATCATAAGCCAGCACGCTATCTATCTCAATAGGCTTAAAAACAAACGGGAAACTCATAGAAGCACGGACAGCATCTCCCAGGTCACCTTTCCCTAACACTATTTGCCGTTTATTGTATACATCGGAAGCGATACAGCGGAAAGGAACAAACAGCCTATCAAAATCACCGTCACAAGCAGCCGTAGCACGGGCAAAAAGCTCCACAAACACCAGATTCATTTGGATGGGGTTAACCATACTGGTCGGTAATTGCGGTTTGACATTCAAGGAGTCCTTAAAATCAAAGCGGATATTAAAAAACTCCGGTGTGGGAATACTTTTCTTGAAATAATAGGCATATTTAGGTTCTACTTTTCCCGAATACCAGCGTTTAAAGTCTTCTGAACGCAACAAAGCCTCCATATCATCGGGAGAGTATCCCATGGCATACAACGAACCGATAATGGCTCCCATGGATGTACCGGTAATATAATCGATAGGGATATTGTTTTCTTCCAAAGCCCGAATGATGCCGATATGCGTCATACCTTTCGCACCACCACCACTCAATACAAGTCCAACTTTTTGGGCATGCAACATGGGCAGCAACAAGAAACAAAACGATAAAAGCAAAAGAATTCTTTTCATACTTCAAAGTTCCGAGCTGAAAATATATTATTATCAAAGCTCAAATATATGCAATTGTTTCGAAATTGGACGTATCCAACGCTAAAAAACAAGCATTCCCACACAAAATATACGAAAAAAGGAGCATTACAACTTTTATAAAAGTTGCAATGCTCCCGGCATATAGATTGTGAATAAAGGGCGTATTTAGATTAGCTCGATGCTTCTCTTCACAAAATTATTCAAAGCTTCACCTTTCAGCATGCCATTTTGCAGCAATGCCAGGTCAATCAATTGGCGGACAACTTTATTTTTAGCAGCATATCCGGCAAAGACTTCGTCTTTCTTTGTTTTCAGTTCTTCCCACTTCTGATCCAATCCGTTCACTTCGTCTTTTTCAGCAGTAGAAATTTCTTCGTCTTTCTTACCTTTTTGTTTATCTTTCAGCTCATTACGACGTTTGTCTACGTCATTCATTTCTTGCTGAATAGGAGCTACAGCAGAGTCGCATTCTTTTTCTTCGTCTGCAAGAACTTCTTTCACCAGTTTGTGATCTGAATTCAGCACAAGGTTGAACATATCGGGCATTTCTCCATAGAAACTCATACCAGCCTGAATATTAGCCATTTCTTTCATACGGCGCATATATTCACTTTGGGTAATCATCACAGGAGAAGAGTTTTCACCCAAAGCCTGCGCAGTGATATTAAACTCAACCTTTTCCAGCTTAGGCAACTGGCTCTTGAACACAGCAGAAAGAGCTTCTTGTTTGCCTGCTTCCAGAGTTTCACCTTTCTTATCTTCTTTGATAATCAGATTATCGATAACATCACTATCTACACGGGTAAAGCGAGATTTCTCAAACTTTTGCTCCAACATGCTTACTACAGCAATATCCAGTTGGCCATCCATCAGCAATACATTATATCCCTTGTTCTTAGCAGCCTCGATATAGCTGAATTGCTCATCTTTATGATTAGCATACAAATAGATCAAATTGCCATCTTTATCAGTCTGATTATCTTTGATCAGCTTCTGATACTCTTCAAATGTATAGCATTTACCATCCGTATCGGTGAAAAGGGCAAAATCTTTTGCTCTGTCATAGAAGTCTTCCTGAGTAAGCATTCCGTAATTGATGAAAATCTTTAGGTCATTCCACTTTTCCTCGAACTGTTTGCGATCATTTTTGAAGATAGATTGCAAACGATCAGATACTTTCTTTGTGATATATGTCGAAATTTTCTTCACGTTAGAGTCGCTCTGTAAATAAGAGCGGGATACATTCAACGGAATATCCGGAGAATCGAGCACACCATGCAACAGTGTCAGAAAGTCAGGTACGATACCTTCTACTGAATCCGTAACGTATACCTGGTTACTATAAAGTTGTATCTTATTCTTATTCAATTCGATATTGCTCTTTACTTTCGGGAAATAGAGGATACCTGTCAGATGGAACGGATAATCTACATTCAGATGTATCCAGAACAGAGGTTCATCAGACATCGGATACAGGTCACGATAGAACTTCTTATAATCTTCATCCTTCAGTTCGCTGGGTTTCAATGTCCACAACGGATTGCTGTCATTGATGATGTTATCTTCGTCTGTTTCAACCTGTTTTCCATCTTTCCAGTCTTTCTTTTTGCCAAAAGCAATAGGTATGGGAAGGAAACTACAATATTTCTTCAACAGAGAAGAAATGCGGGCCTCTTCCAGGAATTCTTTACTTTCATCGTCAATGTAAAGTACTATATCTGTACCACGGTCAGCTTTATCAATGTTCTCAATGGTGAACTCCGGACTGCCATCGCAACTCCATTTCACTGCTTGAGCACCTTCTTTATGAGATTTCGTGATAATTTCCACTTTCTTAGCCACCATGAAAGCTGAATAAAAGCCTAAACCGAAGTGACCGATAATTGCATTAGCATCATTCTTATACTTCTCCAGGAAATCGTTGGCACCTGAAAAAGCAATTTGGTTGATATATTTGTCGATTTCTTCGGCAGTCAAACCAATACCACGGTCTGAAACAGTAATTGTATCTTTTCCTAAAGACACATGTACGGTCAAATCGCCAACTTCACCTTTAAACTCGCCAATAGAGGCTAAGGTTTTCAATTTCTGCGTAGCATCTACGGCATTAGAAACTAACTCGCGGAGAAAAATTTCATGATCGCTGTACAAGAACTTTTTGATAACGGGGAAAATGTTTTCGGTAGTTACCCCAATATTTCCTTTTTGCATACTACTTATGATTTATATTTTTAAGTTTATATATTTAATCGTTTGGCAAGTGTAATGCAAAAAAAATGCCAGTCCATAAGGACTGACATTTTGACTGTTTATCATCTTCTAAGAAGACTTCATTTTCAGGCTTTCTTGATGTCCAGTTCTCCTTTTTCTTCGTTCAAAGAGACAGAAATCGTATCACCCGTCTGCAATTCGGAAGAAATAATCAATTCCGAAAGTCCATCTTCCAGATAAGTCTGGATGGCACGCTTCAACGGGCGGGCACCAAACTGCACATCATATCCTTTAGATGCCATGAACGTCTTGGCTTTAGCATCAATAACAAGCTTATATCCAAGAGATTCCACGCGCTCATACAAGCCTTTCAACTCGATATCGATAATCTTTTCGATAGCATCCAGCGAAAGCTGGTCGAAAGTAATAATCTCGTCGACACGGTTCAGAAACTCAGGGGCAAACGACTTATTCAAAGCCTTTTGTATCACGCCGCGTGAATATTCTTTATCATCCGTACGATTCTGAGCGGCAAAACCTACACCACGACCGAAGTCTTTCAATTGACGTGTACCGATGTTAGAAGTCATGATAACCATTGTATTCTTAAAGTCTACAGTTCTGCCATAACTGTCAGTCAGACGACCTTCATCCATCAGTTGTAACAAGATGTTGAATACATCCGGATGGGCTTTCTCAATCTCGTCCAACAATACGATAGAGTAAGGTTTACGACGCACTTTCTCTGTCAACTGTCCGCCTTCTTCGTATCCTACGTATCCCGGAGGTGCACCAACAAGACGAGAAACGGTAAACTTCTCCATATATTCACTCATATCCACACGTATCAGCGCATCGGCAGAGCCAAACATATATTTCGCCAACTGTTTCGCCAAGTGAGTTTTACCTACACCCGTAGGCCCCAGGAACAAGAATGTTCCGATAGGACGGTTAGGATCTTTCAATCCTACACGACTACGCAGAATAGCTTTCGTCACCTTTTCAATAGCCGGATCCTGAGCTATAACTTTAGCTTGCAGCTCTTCTTTCATACCCGCCAACTTGATACCTTCAGCCTGCGCCATACGCTGTACAGGCACACCGGACATCATAGAAACCACATTCGCAATTTCCTCTTCACCAACTATCTGGCGATCATCTTTTAAGCGAGCTTCCCATTCAGCCTTCATCTCTTCCAAACGAGCAGAAAACTCTTTCTCATGATCACGGAAGCTGGCAGCAAGTTCGAAATTCTGCGATTTCACTGCATCCGCCTTTTGTTGGCGGGCTTCTTCGATCAGCTTCTCCTGTTCTTCAATCTCTTTCGGAACAGTAATGTTTGTCAGATGGACGCGCGAACCGGCTTCGTCCAAAGCATCAATAGCCTTATCCGGGAAATTGCGATCAGTAATGTAGCGGTCTGTCAACTTGACACATGCTTCCAGCGCTTCATCCGTATAAGTCACATTATGATGGTCTTCGTACTTCTCTTTGATATTCTTCAATATCTGGAGCGTTTCCTCGGCAGTAGTCGGTTCAACAATCACTTTCTGAAAACGGCGTTCCAAAGCACCGTCCTTTTCTATATTCTTCCGGTACTCATCAAGGGTAGTGGCACCTATACATTGTATTTCGCCACGTGCCAATGCAGGTTTCAGCATATTGGCAGCATCCATAGAACCGGCAGCTGCTCCGGCACCCACAATCGTGTGAATCTCGTCAATAAACAGAATAACATTCGGATTCTTCTGTAACTCATTAATGATAGAACGAATACGCTCCTCAAACTGTCCGCGATACTTGGTTCCGGCTACTACAGAAGCCATATCAAGCATTACCACACGTTTATCAAACAGAATACGGGATACTTTCTTCTGAACAATACGTAATGCTAATCCCTCTACAATAGCTGATTTACCTACACCAGGTTCACCTATCAATACCGGATTATTCTTCTTACGACGGCTCAATATCTGAGCCAACCGCTCGATTTCACGTTCACGACCTACCACAGGATCCAGTCTACCTTCTTCCGCAGCCCGGGTCATATCCATACCAAAGTTATCCAATACCGGAGTATCATTGGATGGTTTCTTAGACGCTGTTTGCGTAGAAGACTGTGAACTACCACTTTGAGAAGAACGTGAAGACATGTTCATTTCATCTTCTTCCTCGTCATCATCTTCCGTAAATCCCATACCTGCGTTAGGGCTAGCTTTCATAGAAAGCTGTTCGAACACTGACTTATAATCTATATTATTTTCTTCCAATACCGTAGCGGCCAAATTATTACCGTCTTTCAAGATAGCCAGCAA
>USSR01000371.1 GCA_900557355.1 uncultured Bacteroides sp. | reverse complement strand
CGATTGGGAGTATCCTACGAGTAATGCCGCCGGCATTTCTTCTTCTCCTGACGACACGAAGAACTTTACATTACTGATGCGGGACATCCGTAAGGCCATCGGCCCGAAGAAGTTGTTGACCCTTGCTACGGTGGCTTCCGGTGAATATATTGATTTCCAGGCTATTCTTCCTTATATTGATTTCGTGAATATCATGTCATACGATATGGGAAATGCCCCTAAGCACCATTCTGCTCTCTACTCTTCGGACAACAGTGGCCGGATGACGGGTGACAAGGCTGTGAAGGCTCATTTGGCTGCCGGTGTGCCTGCCGACAAGCTGGTGATGGGGATGCCTTTCTATGGCCGCGGTGGAAAGGAATATCCCAATTTTCAAGACTTCAACAAGGTGGGATATGCCAAAGGATTCCGTGAATGTTGGGACGAGACGGCCCGGGTACCTTACCTGGTGAATAAGAACGATACACTCGTTTTCGGTTATGAGAATCCGCGTTCATTGGCCATCAAGTGCCAGTATATTCTGAAGCAAAACCTGTTGGGAGGTATGTATTGGGATTATGACGGAGACAACGAGCAGGGTGACTTGCGCCGTACCGTCTATGAGAACCTGATAGAACGCAAGCCTTTTTATGATAAGACCTACCGGGTATTGGTACTCACTGAGAGTGCCGGACAACACAAGCCTTTCTCGGATGCAGCATTGAAATGGCTGGTAGATGAAAGTAAGGTTCAGAACCTGCAGATTCAAGTGCTGAACAATGCCGGCCTTTTGGCACAAAAGAGTGTGCTGGACGGTACGGATCTTGTCATCCAGCTGGACTTTCCGCCTTATACATGGCCCAAGGAGGCGGAGCAGAATTTTGTGGATTACATCAATGAAGGTCGTGGCGGCTGGATAGGCTTCCATCATGCCACGTTGCTTGGAGAGTTTGACGGGTATCCTTTGTGGCAGTGGTTCAGCGATTTTATGGGGGGCATCCGTTTCCGTAACTACATTGCTCCGCTTGCCGACGGCACGGTAGTGGTGGAAGACAAGGAGCACCCTGTGATGAAGAATGTGGATGCCTCGTTCGTCCTCCCCGATGACGAGTGGTACACATACGACAAGAGTCCGCGCCCCAATGTACGTGTATTGGCGAATGTGGACGAATTCACCTATACCCCTGCTTCGGATGTGAAGATGGGTGACCATCCGGTGGTATGGGTCAATGAAAAAGTGAAGGCCCGTAATGTCTATTTCCAGATGGGGCACAGCCCGAAGCTGTTCAAGTCGGATGATTTCACCGCAATGTTGCACAATGCCATTTCGTGGACATTGGGTAAATGACGTGTGCCCGAGCTTCCAAATGACAGAGGCTTACAAAGTATGGACAGGTTGTTTTTTATAGAATAGTTTTTCAGGTAACGGATTATCGTTAAGGTAATTGTTTGTAATAGGTATTTAGTATCTCCCGTATCGTGCTTGTTGTCAGGCCACGATACGGGAGCTTTGTTTTATTTCTTCATCTTCGATTTACGTTTCAAATACCATTTGCAGTCATTGTACGGTATCTTTGATTCCTTGTTAGAGAGATACTCCATGCCGCTCCTCGGTGCCAAAGGGGGTGTTCCCCGGTGCCGAGCCCCTTGCTCCTCGATGTCGGAGGAATGCCCCGTTCAAAAGGCATTTGGAATAGGGGAATGGCTATTTATTAGTATGATGATGCTGGTAAGAGACTTTTTTGATAAATAATATACCTTATATGACTAATTGTCAACCTCGCTCCACATGTTGTACTTTACTTTTATAGCGCAAAAAAAACTTTAATATAAAAGCTATGCAAGTGAGAAATTTAATTGTGGGTGCGCTATTGTTTTCCTGCACCGGGCATGTAAATGCCCAATCATTGACTTTGCGAGTCGATAATATTGATCAGATTGTAGATTCCATGACTTTGGAAGAAAAAGTAAATCTTCTGGTGGGGCGTAACGATTATCTTTTTGGAGGATATGAGAAGCTGGATAAGGCTCCTCGTGTGATGGATTCCAGTATTTCCGGATTTACTCAGGTAATTCCCCGGTTGGGTTTTCCTGCCCCCGGACTTGCCGATGGTCCTGCCGGTGCTGTTGTTGTGACGCGTCCAGATAGCAAGAAGAATTATTATGCCACAGGATTTCCCATAGGTTCTCTGCTCGCCTGCTCGTGGAACACAGGGCTGGTAGAAACCATCGGCCAGGCAATAGGTAATGAGATTTTGGAATATGGCGTAGATGTTGTGTTGGCACCGGGGATGAACATACACCGTTCACCGCTTTGTGGTCGTAACTATGAATATTTCTCTGAAGATCCTGTATTGACTGGCAAAATTGCCGCTGCCTATATTCGCGGTGTCCAAAGTAATGGTGTAGGAGCTTGTCCGAAGCATTTTGCCGTCAACAGCCAGGAAACGAATCGTACGGAAGTAAACGAGATTGTTTCCCAACGCGCGCTGCGCGAGATCTACCTGAAAGGTTTTGAAATAGCTGTGAAAGAAAGCCACCCATGGACCATCATGTCCTCCTACAATCGTCTGAACGGTCCTTATACCCAGGAAAATTACGAACTGCTGACCACCGTTTTACGTGACGAATGGGGGTTCGACGGTATCGTAATGAGCGACTGGATTCGGCTTCGCAACACTGCTGCCCAGATACATGCCGGCAATGACCACCTGCAGCCGGGCGAGCAAAAGCAAGTGGATGACCTTCTCGACAAAGTGAAGACCAACCAACTTTCTGTGGCAGACATTGATATTTGTGTAAAACGAATGCTGAACTACATTGTTAAAACCCCTCATTTCAGAGGATATAAATATAGCGATAACCCAGATCTGAAAGCTCACGCTCTCCTTGCTCGCCAATCGGCCGCCGAAGGTATGGTGTTGCTCAAAAACGATAATGGCGCATTGCCATTGAGAAACGTGAAAAAAGTCGCACTCTTCGGTTGTACCTCTTACAACTTCTGGGCAGGTGGCACTGGTTCGGGTAATGTCGTTAAGCCTTATGTTGTGAATATGCAACAAGGCCTTAATAATGCCGAATTTGAAACCACAGGAAATCTGGAAGAGCTATATAATAAATACCTCGACTACCAACGTGCCAAGAACCGTTGCGACCGTGGCAAATCTCAAGGTTATTATGGTGAAGAAAAGGATATACTGGAAATGCCTGTCAGCAAAGATTGTATCGTTTATCAAGCCAAGGAAGCTGATGTGGCTATCCTTACCATCGGTCGTCAGGCTGGAGAAGGTAATGACCGCACGATTGAAAAAGATTTTAATCTGAGTGAAGTTGAACAGAATCTGCTAAGTGACCTCTGCAACGCTTTTCATGCCCTTGACAAGAAGGTGATTGTAGTGCTCAATGTGGGTGGTGTTGTTGAAACTGCTTCATGGAAAAGTCTTCCCGATGCTATTCTGTTGGCATGGCAGCCTGGTCAGGAAGGAGGAAACTCTGTAGTAGATGTATTGCTGGGTAAAGAAAATCCATCAGGAAAGCTGGCCATGACTTTTCCTATCACTGTCATGGATCATCCTTCTTCACGTAACTTTCCACTCAATGGATATAAAGGACAAAGAGGTAGTGCCGGACGTGAAAATATAGACTATACTCTGCACAAAGAAGGTATCAATATCGGTTACCGTTATTTTAATACTGTAAACAGACCGGTTTCTTATCCTTTTGGTTACGGATTGAGCTACACGGAATTTTCTTATGACAATTCTGTTGTAAAAGCTACCGGTAAAGGTTTCAAAGCTAGTATCCGCGTAAAGAATATTGGTAAAGTGGCAGGGCGTGAAAGCGTTCAACTCTATGTCTCCGCTCCTGCCGGTGGACTGGAAAAACCAGCTTGTGAATTGAAAGCTTTTGCTAAAACTAAACTATTGCAACCTGGTGAGAGTGAAATACTGATATTCAATGTATCCGACTACGATTTGGCTTCTTTTGACGAAAGTATACAAAGTTGGGTAAGTGCCAAAGGAAAATATATTGTAAAATTTGGTGCTTCCATTGAAGATATCCGTGGTATAGGAGCTTATTGGTTATCTAAAGAATTTACTAAAAAAGTTAATGACGTATTGAAACCAACAATGTCTCTTAATGAACCGGAGTAATTGAATAACTCTTTTATATATAAACTAATACTATTTTATTATGAAAAACTTTTCAATGATACTGCTCATGATTGTTTCGATGATATCATGCTCTTCAAAGGGCGATGAGCTGAAAGAACTTCCATCTCTTCCGGACGAGCCAGTGATAGAGGAGCCAAATCCCATTCCTGGTTCTACCGACAAAATAGTTGTCGGTTATGTTACATCATGGTCAAATCACGAGGTGAAGCCGGAATATGTTACCCATATCAATTATGCCTTCGGGTATGTGCAGGGAACATTCCGTGGTATCGGAATCTCCAACGAGGAACGTCTGAGGTCGGTTGTTGCCTTGAAGAAGCAAGCCTCCCACTTGAAGGTGCTCTTGTCGATAGGAGGTTGGGGCAGTGGCAACTTCAGTGAGATGGCAGCAGATGCCGACAATCGCCTCGCTTTTGCTGCCGACTGTAAGCGCGTGATTGATGAGTTTGGTCTCGACGGCATTGATATAGACTGGGAATTTCCTACGAGTAACATGGCAGGTATCTCTTCGTCACCCGACGACACTCGCAACTACAACCTGATGATGCGCGACATTCGTCAGGCTATAGGAAGCAACAAGCTTCTGACGCTCGCAACAGTATGCTCTGCCGATTACATCGATTTTGAAGGCGTTATGCCCTATATTGACTTTGTCAACATCATGGCGTACGACATGGAGAATCCTCCTAAGCACAATGCTCCCCTATATCAGTCTTCAAAATTCCCCGGATGGTTTAACTGTGACATGGCGGTCAAGGCGCACTGTGCCAAGGGAGTGCCCGCATCGATGCTTGTGCTCGGTATGCCTTTTTATGGTCATGGAACCGATATTTACGACCACTCCACAGATTTTAAGAATGTAAAGGTGCCCTCGGGGTACACCAACTGTTGGGACGACGAGGCAAAGGTCCCTTATGTGACCGACAAGAATGGACGTTTTGTCCTCAGCTACGACAACGCTCGCTCAATAGGTTTGAAATGTGATTATATTCTCGAAAACGAACTTCTTGGAGCCATGTTCTGGGACGATGCCGGCGATGACAGTAACGACACGCTTCATAAGACTATAGCTAATAAACTTTTTGTTAAATCTAACTGACAACTATATAAGCTATATATATCAGTAGATTGCTTTAATATAGGAATGGTGCTTTCTGGTAGAAAAACGGGACTGTCTTCCAACTAAGAAGTTAGATGGACTCTCTTTTTTTAGGCAGTATGCTTTCTGGGGGGTATGATGTATTTTAAACCTTCTTGATAGTTTTTAAACTTATGCGATGTTATGTCGTATTTTAAACCTCAAATGTTATTTTTTACCCGCTATTGGAAAGATTCATTAATACATTTGCAGAAGTTCTAACACTAATGATTTTATTTAATTCTAATTCTAATTCTAATGCTAATGGGAAAGTTATGCAGATTACATCTCCTTTTGTTGGCTTTGTTGCTACCGGGAGTGTCCTTCGCACAAAATCTTTTAAAAGTGCAAGGTTGTGTTACTGACGAGCAGAACGAGCCACTTATCGGGGCTACCGTGCAGACTAAAGACAAGTCGAAAGGCACGATAACGGATAGCGGTGGCAACTATGTTTTGTCGGGAGTTCCCAAGGGTTCAACCTTGGTGTTTTCGTATGTCGGCTACAAGTCGAAAGAAGTAAAGGTGACATCAGCTTCTCTTAATGTTGTCATGGAATCGGATGATGAACTGCTTGATGAAGTGGTTGTCATCGGCTATGGCCAGCAGCGTAAAGTGACGCTGACGGGTTCTGTCTCCAACGTAGGAGGTAAGGAACTTCTCAAATCGCCGGCCGCATCGCTTGGCAATACCCTTTCGGGTAAGCTTCCGGGACTCCAGTCGGTGCAGTATACCGGCGTTCCCGGTGCCGACGACCCTGTTATCCGCATCCGTGGTATCGGTTCGTTCAACAGCGCCGAACCTCTTGTGCTTGTCGATGGTGTAGAGCGTGAGTTCAGCCAGATAGACCCGAACGAGGTGCAGGACATTTCTATTCTTAAGGACGCTTCCGCTACGGCAGTCTTCGGCGTGCGTGGTGCCAACGGCGTTATTCTCGTTACAACACGTCGCGGCGAGGTAGGCAAGCCTGCCATCACACTGACCACTTCAGTAGGTCTTCAGCAGATTTCCAAATTCCTTGAGCCGGCAAACTCCTACGAGTATGCAACGGCTTACAATCATGCTCAGGAAGTGGAAGGAGTAGCCGAGGACGGATGGAAGTTCTCGAAGGAAGCTATACAGCACTGGAAGGATATGGATATGCCTACCGTTTATCCAAGCACCAACTGGTTCAAGTACTTGATGAATGACCACGCATGGCAGGAACAATATAATATTAATGTGTCGGGTGGTACTGAACGTGCCCGCTATTTCGTTTCCGTCGGCATGCTCAATCAGGACGGCCTTTTCAAAACCTTCGACCAAGGCGATGACGCAAACTTCAAATACCGCCGTTACAACTTCCGCGCCAACCTCGATGTGGATTTCTCTAAGCTGAGCACGCTTTCCATCGGTATCGGTGGCCGCATCGGCAGACGTAACTCTATCGGTAATGGTGAGTATAACGGTCAGTCGGGTGTCTTTGGCGTGGAAGGTCTTCTCAACAATGGTACGCCAATGTCAGGCTACGGTCTTGACAGTGAGGGACATCGCATTGTTTCCGACCCTGACCTTGTTGGCGCGGTTGGCTCCGATGGTCTCGGTCTTATCTACCAGCACGGTTATACTGTTCAACGCCAGAATGTCGTAAACCTCGACCTTCAGTA
>USSR01000370.1 GCA_900557355.1 uncultured Bacteroides sp. | reverse complement strand
AACTAAATTTCAAATATTTCAAAGAGCTATTTTAGATTTTAATGGGACAGCAATGTGTCTTTATATATTGTGAGAGTGGTTGCGGTTGGGTTAGTTATAAAGGTGAGAAGTATATCCTGACTAAAAATCAGGCTTTTATATTACCGGCTAATGAGCAACATGCATATGGAGCGGACGAAGTGAATCCCTGGAGTATCTATTGGCTGCATTTCTGTGGCGAGGGCGTGGCTATGTTCTCCTCTATAATAGGTAAGGCTATATCTTTGGAGGAGTCGGATAAGAGCCGTTATGATGATCGCTTTCAACTATTTGAAGAAATGTATCAGAACTTGGAAATGGGATATAGTCCTGAGAACTTGGAATATGTTAGCTTTTGCCTGATGCATTTTCTGGCTTCTTTGAAGTATATTAATCAGTTCAGAGAAATAAAGAAGGTGAGAGAAACGGATTTTATACAGAAGAGCATTTCCTTTATGAAAGAGAATATGGAGAATAAGATTACGCTGGAGGATATAGCTCAGCATGTGGGCTATTCCGCATCTCATTTCAGTGCATTGTTTTCGGAGAGAACTTCTTATGCTCCAATGGAATATTATAACCAATTAAAAATTCAACGTGCTTGTTCGTTCTTGCAATTCTCCGATCTAAAAATCAAAGAGATTGCTTTCCGTCTAGGGTACTACGATCAATTCCATTTCTCGAAAGCTTTTAATAAAGAGATGGAAATTACTCCTAAAGAATATAGGAGGAGATATAAATAACCCGTTGGCGGGATTAGAGGCTGTCAGCATCCTGTCAGAGTCGTATCAGAGAGGAATCAAATCCCTATTTGCTCCGTACCATCTTCGGATAGAGGTACTTCTGACCGAATTTACTACGGAGTTGGTACGGATCGGATACTGCCCAAACCCGGTCCTGGTCTCTATTCGGGCACGGGGAGGAGGCCGTTAATTCCGCCAACGGGTATAAATAACTTCGGATATAATGTGAAATGCGCCCTAAAAGTTTGCTACAGACTTTTAAGGCGCATTTTGTAATAAAGAAAAATTAGTTTTGCTAGGCTTTAGCTTTTGGAAGAGCTTAACCTCTTTTTATATACAATCACCATTATCATAATACCTATCACCATTAGAGCCAGTGCTGCATAAGCAATACCTTCTGTTACATGCAAGCTCTTCGGATCAAAGCGCATTTCAATGGTGTGTTTTCCAGCAGGTACATACATGGAGCGCAGGATATAGTCTGCACGGGCAATGTCGGCAGGTTCTCCGTCGATGGTAGCTATCCAGCCATCCGGATAATAGATTTCGGAGAATACGACTACACCATCCTTTGAATTATTTGTTTCATAAACCAGACGGTTCGGTTCGTAATTCGTCAGGCGTACGCTGGAAAGGCTGTCTTTATGAACGGTGGTAACACCTTTCAGAATATCTTTGAAGCGTGTATCTACTACGGCAGTTTCCGTTGGAAGTATAGTATTCAATGCATCTATTTCCTGATTTGCATTATCCACATATTCCACTTTATCTACGAACCATGCATTGCCGTAAGCATACGGGTTTTCGATAGGCACTGTCTGTCCTTGTCCGGCAGGAAAGATGAAATACTTCGTATTCAGCATGTTCAGGATGCGGAATTTGGAAGCATCCACGCTGTCCATTTCTCCGCCTGCGGTGGCAATAATCCGATAGGTGGCTTGCATTTCAGGAGAAATGTGCCGTTCGATCATCTCCTGATAACGACGCAACTTGGCAGCATGATATCCGCCCACACTCTTGTGCCAGTAGGAAGTATTATTCTCGTTGAATGCATCTCCGGAGAAATTCAGTACACGGTAGTTCGGATCAGTGTCCTGCAGGATGATTTCGTCAGCTTTCGTTTTTTTGAAAGTATCAACTTGGGTAGAACGTGGAACGAATTGATCATCGTGCAGATAGCGCTTGTTGACTCCCCACATATCGATCACGCAAAGAATGGCAATGCCTGCAATAATATAGGGTCTCTTTAATTTTCCACTATAGTAAAGCCACAACAGTGCACAACCAATTACGATAATAATAAAGCTACGCAGTGCATCGGCACTAACCATTGCAGCACGCATTTCCGCCATATTAGAGAGGATGCCGGACAACTCGTTTGCAGGAATCATTTGCTGATTGACCGCATTCTGTAGCATTTGTGCTTCCTTTGCAGGGATGAAAGTTGAGCTGAAAGCTCCGGGAATAATGGCTAATATCAAGGCTACGCCAGCAGTAAGTGCCAAGCTGACACCTATAAACTTCATCTTCTTCTTGAGTATCTCTGGTTCATCCAGAATCTTTTTCAGCGCAAAGATAGCTAGTAGTGGAATTGTAAATTCTGCAATAACGAGAATGGACGATACGGCACGGAACTTGCTATACATAGGTATATAGTCGATGAAGAAATCAGTCAGTGGCATGAAGTTCTTGCCCCATGAAAGAACAATGGAGAAGAATGTAGCTCCGACTAATGCCCATTTCAATGGACCTTTGACTATAAAACAACCCAAGATAAAGAGGAAGAGTACAAAAGCACCTACATATACAGGACCTGAGGTCATCGGCTGGTCACCAAAGTATTGGGGTAATTGCTGGTATAGTCCGGAATAGGTTGGATTGGCTTTTTCCATGGCTGTCTCATTCAGGATGAGAGGTACGGAGGCACCACCTTTAAAGTTAGGCACTAACAAGGTCCAGGTTTCGCCGATGCCATAGCTCCATTGAGTGATGTAGTCACGATCCAGTCCGCTACTGGTTTGTTTGGCTGCATCACCGGTTTCTACAAGCTCGCTTTTACCGCGCATGGTTTCTTTGCTGTACTGGTAAGTGTGATACAGGTTTGATAGATTGACGGATATGCCAATCAATGCAGCTACTACAAGCACACCGCTAGCTTTAAAGAATTGTGGCAAGGTCTTGTTGCGCCATGCATCTTCAAAATAGGCTCCTGCAATGAAGAGGATGACGAACAGGAAGTAATAACTCATCTGTACGTGGTTCGACAGAATCTGCAGGGCAATGAACAATGCTGTAACGATACCTCCTGCCAGATATTTACCCCGGTATGCCAGTACGATACCTGCTATCGTGGGCGGTATATACGCCAGTGTGATAAACTTCCAGATGTGTCCGGCAGATATCAGAATGAAGAAGTAGGACGAGAATGCCCACATTAATCCGCCTAACCCTGCCAGCCATGTAGGTATGCCGAATGCACGCAGCAGGATGAAGAAGCCCAGCATCAGAATAAACGTCAGGTTGACATATGTGGGTAAAAATAGTCGGTACACTTTCTGCACCCATGTCAGCGGTTGAGTTGAATCGTAGCTGGGGGCTATCTGGTAAGTCGGCATACCACCGAATAAGGAGTTAGTCCAGCGCGTATACTCACCGGTTTCCTGGCGATACAAGCTTGCTTCTTGTCCGGCACCTGCACCGGCAGCCGTGTCATGTTGGAAAAGATAGCGGTCTTCTATATCCGCCGGAAAGAAGTAGGCGAACGAAAGTACTGCAAACGTAAGAATGACCAGGAGGTCAGGGAGGAGCTTTTTCATAAAAACGGGGTTTTTATGAAATTGACAATTGACAATTGACAATTAAGCTGCGCTGTCATTCTGCATAGCCATTGTCAATTGTCAATTGTCAATTTCGTTATTTTAATAGCGATAGTGTTCGGCTTTATACGGTCCGTCTACAGTTACACCGATATAGGCAGCTTGCTCGGGAGTCAGCTTCGTCAGCTTCACACCGATTTTCTCAAGGTGCAGACGTGCTACCTCTTCATCAAGGTGCTTAGGCAAACGGTAAACACCGGTTTCATACTTCTTGTTGAACAACTCAATCTGAGCTAATGTCTGGTTGGTGAATGAGTTACTCATAACGAATGACGGGTGACCGGTAGCACAACCCAGGTTCACCAGACGACCATCGGCTAATAGAATAATGCTGTGTCCGTCGGGGAAATAATAGCGGTCTACCTGTGGCTTGATATTCACACATTTGATGCCGGGGTAATGCTTAAGAGCATCCACTTGGATTTCATTGTCGAAGTGACCGATATTGCAGACAATTGCCTGGTCCTTCATCTGCTCCATGTGATCAATGCGAATGATGTCGATATTGCCTGTTGTAGTAACAAAGATATTACCTTGTGTACAAGCCTCTTCCATAGTTACTACCTCGAAGCCTTCCATTGCAGCTTGCAGGGCGCAGATCGGGTCTACTTCCGTAACCAGTACACGGGCACCGTATGAACGCATGGAATGCGAACACCCCTTACCTACATCGCCATAACCGCAAACCACTACTACTTTACCGGCAATCATTACATCTGTGGCGCGTTTGATGCCATCGGCCAAAGATTCACGGCAACCATAAAGATTATCGAATTTAGACTTCGTCACTGAGTCGTTCACATTGAATGCCGGGAACAGCAATTTCCCTTCTTCCTGCATTTGATACAAACGGTGTACACCTGTCGTAGTTTCTTCTGAAACGCCACGCATTTCGGCAGCTACGCGATGCCAACGGGTAGGATCTGCAGCCAATACACACTTCAGGATAGCATTCAGTTCTATTTCATCTTCCGCATGGACTTTTTTATCCAGAATAGAGGCAGTGCTTTCGGCTTCGTACCCTACGTGTATCATCATGGTAGCATCACCGCCATCGTCAACGATTACCGTAGGACCTTTGCCGCCGGGGAAGTTCAACGCCTGAAGCGTACACCACCAGTAATCAGCCAGTGTTTCACCTTTCCAGGCAAATACGGGAACACCACTTGCAGCGATAGCAGCAGCAGCATGGTCTTGGGTCGAATATATGTTACATGAGCACCAGCGTACTTCGGCGCCCAGTGCCACGAGGGTTTCAATCAGTACCGCCGTCTGGATGGTCATATGCAGGGAACCCATTATACGAGCACCTTTCAACGGTTTTGTTTCTCCATACTTTTCGCGAAGAGCCATAAGGCCGGGCATTTCTTGTTCTGCCAGATCGATTTCCTTGCGACCGAAGTCGGCAAGCGTAATGTCTGCCACCTTGTAGGGCAGAGTAGAGAATAATTCTTTAGACATATTAATCAATGATTTAAAATAAAAAGTGATGCAAAGATAGAACATTCTGATTAGTAGGGCAAAAGCTATTGGTTTTTTTTAAATAAAAGCTCGCAATATATGTTGATATAATTGAAAAGAATAGTATATTTGTTGCCCGAATGTAACACTCAACAACATATCGGCCTTGAAATGAAGGACTATAAAGATAAAACAAAAGAAGAACTACTGGAGATTATCCGGAAATTAGAGGAGCAATTGGAAAATCGTACTCTTCCGGATTCTTCATGCCAGGATGAAGACTTGGAGCGCTTCCGTAAGCAATACGGTAAAGAAATTCTGGACGCTATCCCGGATATGTTGACTGTTTTTGATTATAATCTGGATTATATAGAACTACTGTCCTCTCCTGATACCAATCATGTAGAGGGATTATCCGGTGAGGATAAGTCACATCCTAATCTGAAAGATATAGTACCGGAATCAGAATACCGCAAAATCCGGGCGAATATGGAGAAAGTGATGCGTACCGATTGTCCCAGCATAGGAGAACATTCATTGTGGTTTGAAGGAGAGATGCATCATTATGAAAATCTGGTATGTCCTTTGGGAGATAAATATTTATTATGTATGTGCCGGGATGTGACGAGCCGGGTGAATGCGCTACGTGAACTGGCGGCTGCCCGTGTAAAGGCTGAAGAGTCCGATCGATTAAAATCTGCGTTTCTTTCAAATATGAGTCATGAAATCCGTACTCCATTGAATGCGATTGTTGGATTCTCAAGGTTGGTTATTGATCCGGGGCACGAAGGAGACAAGGAGGATTATTGCAATATTATCGAGAAAAATTCGGAATTGTTGTTGTGTTTGTTTAATGATATTCTGGACTTGTCTGAAATGGAATCAGGGACTTTGGAATTTGTTCGTGAGAAGGTGAACCTTTATCATGCTTGCCTTGAAGAATATGACAGTCATCGGTTGAAAGTAAATAAAGGCGTGATTTTGATACTGGACGATGTGGATGAGGAGTTGTGTGTGATGGGAGATCGAATGCGCATTATGCAGGTATTGATGAATTTGTTGAGTAATGCTGCTAAATTTACTCCTACCGGAGAAATACATTTTGGTTATCAGTTACGCGGCAATATTGTACAGTTCTACGTAAAAGATACGGGTATTGGTATTCCTGCCAACCGGGTGGCGAAGATTTTCGAACGCTTCGGCAAGATTAATAACTTTGCACAAGGCACCGGGCTGGGGCTGACTGTTTCCCGTATGTTGGTGGAACGGATGGGTGGACGCATTTGGGTACGTTCCGGCGAAGGAATAGGAACGACATTCTTCTTTACGCTACCGCTGGGATAATTGAGGATTACGAAATTAAGCATAAAAAACAGGCTGCACTATTAAGTTGCAGCCTGTTTCTTTATGTTGAATTTTTTAGATTATCTCGATTCCTTGTTCCTTGCAAAGTTGTAATCCTACATCTTTCAATTTGAACTTCTGTATCTTACCACTTCCCGTCATCGGGAATTCGTCAATGAAGAATACATATTTCGGTATCTTGTAACGCGAGATCTTGCCTGTGCAGAAGTCGCGTACATCCGATTCGTGTATATCTGCCCCTTCCTTCAGTATGATGAAAGCACCTACTTCTTCACCATATTTTTTTGATGGAATTCCGGCAACTTGTACGTCCTTCACGCCTTCCAGTTTATAAAGGAATTCTTCTATTTCACGTGGGTAGATATTCTCGCCACCACGGATAATCATATCTTTGATGCGTCCCGTGATACGATAGTTACCATCTTCATCTTTTACTCCGAGGTCACCGGAATGGAGGAAGCCGTTCTTATCAATGACTTCGGCCGTGGCTTCCGGGTTTTTG
>USSR01000369.1 GCA_900557355.1 uncultured Bacteroides sp. | reverse complement strand
TTCATCTTTCCCAGAGGGCAATCAAGGCTTGCGCAGATTTTCTCTGCAAGGTATCTCGAGTTAGTTCCGGAGAATACCATTACGGGTGCTTTTTCGCTCATTTTGTAATAGATGTTACCTATTTGTTTAATACGGCTGCAAAGTTATGAATTTCCCGCTACATTCTACAAGACTTATTGTAGAAAAATCTTTTTTCTTTCCCGGATTTATTTGTAGCTTTGCTAAGTGAAACGGTTTCCTCATATACGATTGGTGGGCTTACTGTGTTTTTACATGGTAATGATTTCTTGTGTGGGTACTGCCCCCACCAAGGAAGTACATCTTATCGATTCGCTCAACCAAGTGGCTTATTCTTATCGTTATAAAGACCTGGACTCTTCTTGTCATGCTGCCACACAAGCTTATGAAAAAGTAAATATGTATAGTCAGGGAAAAGCGGAAGCATCCAATAATCTGGGTTTTTGTGCTTTTATGCGCATGGATTTTGAGAAAGCGGAGAAGTTTCATAAGGATGTGTACAGCCTCACGAAAAATGAACTGGAGCTGCTGGTTGCCGATATCGGATTGATGAAAATCTATCAGCGGACAGCCATGAACAAAGAATTTTATGACTATCGGAACAGTGCCCTCCGCCGCATGAAACGAATAGGTGAAGATAACAAGCTTTTCGTAGATAAACACGAACGGTTGAGACTGAACTATGCACGCTCCGAATTTTATATTGTTTCTGCAGTTTATTATTACTATCTGCAACAACGTCCGGAAGCGGTAGCTTCCATCAATGAAATCTATCCGCAGGAAGAACTTGCGGCAGATACGAACCAGTTATTGTATTATCATTATATAAAAGGATCGGCAGCACTTTGTGATGGCGAAACGGCGGATGAACGTCGTTTGCGTGAATTCGACGAACTGTATACAACTTGGAAAATGGCATCCCGCGGAGGATACTTGTATTTTGAAGGTAATGGAGTGCAAGGGCTTGCTAACCTGATGGCATCTCCCGATAATTATGACTTTTTCCAGGTCAGGCGTTCTCATGCGTTGAAACAGTTTGATGTTCCTGTGGATTCCTTGTTGCCCATGCGTTTAGGACAATTGGCTTTGAAGAAATTCAAGCAATATAATGATGTGTATCAGATTGCCGGTGCCTATGTTTCTATTGGCAAATATCTGAATGCGCATGATAACTACGCCGAAGCATTGGACACTCTGACGCTTGCCTTGGAGTGTGTGAACAGCCATCATCGCCGTTTTTATGATTGCCACGATAGCTTGGACTGGTTGAAAACCTATGATATGCGGGATACCATTTCTTCAGAGAAAGCATGGATAGAGCGTAAGTTGCGTACTGTGCCAGAATGGATTTCACGTATTCGCGAACAACTGAGTGTTACGTATGCCGGACTGGAAATGAAGCAACACTCCGATTATAATCGCAATATTTATCTGGATATTCTGGAAGATACCCGTCAGGATAAGGAGTTGGAAAGCCGTTATCAGGCTTTGGAAAGTGAAGCCCGGCAACTCAATATTTTGCTCTTCTTCGTGATTGTCGGTTTTATACTGGTGGTTTTATTCTTTTGGGTATTCAATAAGCGGTCTAAAGAACGTAATCATGTCCATTTGCACCGTTTGAGGCAGATGTTGGACATTTGTCAGAAAATAACTGCTTCTATTCCCACGGACGCACAGACGGAAGAAGAAATTGTAGATGCCATTCTTTCTGCTGTGCAGACAGATATAGAGGAACTTTTCAGTGTAAAAGACATCCGGATAGAAGATGGACAGTTGGTATTACCCAAACGTCTTACAAAGGATGAGAAGGCAATACTACATGTGATTGCTCCTTATATTACATGGGCACTTGACAACGGTATGACTTCCATCTCGCTGGGTGACGAACGTCGCCGGTTGGAGAAAGAACGGTATGTGTACGAACAGCATATAGCCGGAAATAAACGTCAGAATCTTATAAAGAAAGCGTGTATGGCCATTGTGAACGGTATTCATCCGTACTTAGACCGTATTATTAATGAAGTACATAAACTGACGGAAAAGGGTTTTATCCATGACGAACACATCAAAGCTGAGAAGTATCAATATATGGACGAATTGGTGACAACCATCAATGAATACAATGATATCCTTGCTTTATGGATTAAAATGAAACAGGGTAGTCTGAGCTTGAATATAGAAACATTCGGGTTGAACGAGCTTTTCGATCTGATACGGAAAGGAGGCCGTGCTTTCGAAATGAAACAGCAACAACTGGAAGTGACGCCAACGGATATCTGTGTAAAAGCTGACAAGGCGTTGACACTGTTTATGATAAACACGCTTGCAGAAAATGCCCGTAAATATACTCCAAAGGGAGGCAAGGTAAAAGTCTATGCAAATCCGACAGAAGAATATGTGGAAATTTCAGTAGAAGATACCGGTTATGGCCTTTCAGAAGAAGATGTGTCGCGTATTGTCGGTGAGAAATTGTATAATTCGCAGGAAATAGGCATACAGGATGCTGCCGACCGGGAAGAACTGCTGAAAAACAAAGGAAGCGGCTTTGGTCTGATGAATTGTAAAGGTATCATTGAGAAATACCGGAAGACGAATGAAGTATTCAGAGTCTGTTTGTTCAATGTAGAAAGTACTTTAGGGAAGGGCAGCCGTTTCTATTTCCGTTTACCTACAGGAGTGCGTAAAACTTTGATGATATTTCTGTGCATATTCTTTTCTATAGGCATGAGTTCGTGCAATAAAGCAGTGGAGGAAGCGGTGATGCAACCGGATGAAATCTACGCGCAAACGGCTCAGGATTCTTTGTCATTAGCTGCGGAAAATGAGTTTGAGGCTCTGCTGAATGAGGCGTCCGACTATGCCAATGATGCCTATTATAGTAATGTGGAAGGAAATTTTGAACAGGCTTTGGAATATGTAGATTCTGCCATGTCTTGCCTGAATGCGCATTATAAAAGGTATGCCCAGGAGCCGCAGCGCTATATGTCGTTGAGAGGGGAAGGGGAGCCAGGTGAATTATCCTGGTGGAATGATCTTTTCAATTCGGACTTTCATGTCATTCTGGATATCCGGAATGAGGCGGCTGTCGCTTTTCTTGCGTTGAAACAATGGGATGCATACAGTTATAATAATGCCGCCTATACAACTTTGTACAAATTGCTGGGTGAAGATCAGTCTTTGGAGGAATATTGTCGTCAACTGGAACGTTCCACCAATAATAAGATGGTGGGTGTAATCCTGTTTATCGGACTTATAGCTATGTTGCTCTTAGGATATTACATCCTGTATATTCGTAAACGTCTTGTAAACCGTTGGAACCTGGAACAGGTTTTGGAAATCAATAAACAGATATTTGCTGCCTCCTTGATACAAGTTCCCGAAACAGAAGAGGCATTGCAACGGGAAGAAGATACCCTGAAAGCCATTCCTCAGCGTATCGTTGACGAAGGTTTCGATGCCGTAAATGAGTTGCTAAATATTGATCGGTTGGGAATCGCCGTTTATAATGAAACGACGCATCAACTGGAATATGCATCAAATTCTATAGAAAATGAGTTGTCCTCTGCGGGAGATAATGGATCATCTACAGCAGAAGATGAACTTTGGAAGGAAGTAGTTCAGCGTTGTTTTGAACAGCACACCCAACTGTCTGCACCGGGATTTGAAGCCTTGCCTTTGGTGGTGGATGCTGCGGGTGATTCGCGCTGTGTGGGTGTGTTATATCTTGAACGGCAGGAGAGTGTCGATCAGGAGACGGCTCATTTATTGTTGGAATTGATTGCGCGGTATATAGCGATTGTGGTCTTCAATGCTGTTGTGAAACTGGCAACAAAATACCGCGACATCGAAGCAGCGCATGAAGAAGCACACCGGGCATCATGGGAGGACGGTATGTTGCATGTGCAGAATATGGTGCTTGATAATTGTCTTTCCACCATCAAGCACGAGACGATTTATTACCCAAACAAGATCAAGCAACGCATTGGTAAACTCCGTTCAGGTATTCTCTCAGAAACGGAAGAAAAAGAGACAGTTTCAGCTATCAGTGAATTGATAGAATATTATAAAGGCATATTTACCATATTGAGTTCGTGCGCATCACGACAGTTGGAAGAAGTTGCGTTCCGTCGCGGGATAATTTCCGTAGCGGAGTTGTTTGCTCTGGCAGAAAAATATTTCCGTAAAGCGAATAAGGGAAAAGAGTTTGCTGTATCTTTCTCTACAAGAGCTATTGATGAGAGAGTGGTCGGAGATTTTATCCAACTCCGCTTTTTATTGGAGAATCTGATAGACGAAGCCTTGTCTGTTCCTCTGGATGGAGAAATACATTTGGTAGCAGCAGTAGACGGAGAATATATTCGTTTCCTTTTCACTGACACGCGAAGGACGAAAACTCGTGAGGAATTAAATCAACTTTTCTATCCAAATCTGGAACGTATGACGGCAACAGGAGAAAAAGGAGAGTTGCGAGGTACGGAGTATCTCGTCTGCAAGCAGATTATTCGCGACCATGACGAGTTTGCCGGAAAACGTGGCTGTCGCATCAATGCTGAACCGGCTGAGAATGGTGGATTTACAGTTTATTTCACGATACCGAGAAGAAAATAAAATTAAAGAATATGGAAGACAAGAAATTCAAAGTAATTATTGTAGAAGATGTTAAGCTTGAACTGAAAGGAACGGAAGAAATCTTCCGCCATGAAATACCCAACGCAGAAGTTATCGGTACGGCTATGACCGAAAGTGAATTCTGGACATTGATAGAGGCCGGAGTTCCTG
Source organism: uncultured Bacteroides sp. (assembly GCA_900557355.1). GTDB lineage: Bacteria > Bacteroidota > Bacteroidia > Bacteroidales > Bacteroidaceae > Bacteroides. Next base: position 2,192 of record USSR01000369.1, on the reverse strand, counting down.
ACTTGGTATTGCTGGATTTAGGCTTGGGTGGTTCTACTACTATTGGTGTGGATATCTGCCGGAATATTTTTAAACGTTATCCGGGAGTACACGTACTCATATTTACCGGAGAAATTCTGAATGAAAAGCTTTGGGTGGATGTTCTGAATGCGGGTGCTGACGGTATAATTTTGAAAACAGGTGAGCTGCTTACGAAAACGGACGTACAGGCAGTGATGGATGGAAAGAAGCTGGTTTTCAATTATCCTATTTTGGAAAAGATTGTAGACCGTTTCAAGCAATCTGTTGCGAATGATGCCAAACGCCAGGAAGCAGTTATCAGTTATGATATCGATGAGTATGACGAACGTTTCCTACGCCATTTGGCACTGGGATATACCAAAGATATGATTGCTAACCTGAAAGGTATGCCTTTTGGGGTTAAATCTTTGGAAAAGCGTCAGAATGATTTAGTAAACCGTCTGTTTTCACAAGGAGAGCGGGTAGGAGTGAATGCAACCCGTCTGGTAGTGCGTGCTTTGGAACTCCGTATTCTTGATATAGATAATCTGGAAGCAGATGATGAATAATAAATGGCGTCTACCGCATCCGGCAACAATGTTTCTCTTGTTGACGCTGGCTGTCATTGTCCTATCATGGATATTTGACATTTACGGTCTGAGCGTGTTTCAACCGCAAACAGGGGAGGAGATCCGGGTGCAAAGTCTGCTTAGTCCGGAAGGTGTTCGTTGGCTGTTGCGGCATGTGGTTACTAATTTTACGGGGTTTGCTCCGTTAGGCTTAGTAATTGTGGCTATGTTTGGTATCGGGGTGGCACAGCATTCAGGTTTTATAGATGCTTGTATTCGTAGTGGGGCACGTCATAAACATAATCCGTGGCGCATGGTGATACTGGTTATTTTCTTGGGATTGCTTTCCAATGTAGTAGGGGATGCCGGATACATAATTCTTTTACCGATTGCAGCAACTTTGTTTCATTCGGTCGGACTGCATCCGGTTGCAGGTATTATTACGGCATACGTTTCTGTTTCGTGTGGATATAGCGCTAACCTGATGTTGAGTACTTTGGATCCTATGCTTGCTGCCAGTACCCAGGAAGCCGCGGATATGGCAAATGTATCACTTGGAAATACAGGGCCTTTATGCAATTACTATTTCTTGTTTGCATCTACTTTCTTGCTGGCTTTTATCATTTATCAGGTAACTCGCCGTAATCTTCTTCCGGCTTTGGGCGAGTATGCCGGTCATATTCGTTTCAATGGCTATAAGCAATTATCCCGCAAAGAACGCCGTGCTGTAATAGGTGCAATATTTATCGGGGTGATTTATACAACCGTGATTCTTTGGGCTACTTTCTCTTCATGGGGTATTTTACGTAGTGTGAATGGTGGTCTGATCCGATCTCCTTTTATAGAAGGCATTCTGTTTTTGCTTTCTTTTGGTATCGGGCTTATGGGGATGGTTTATGGCTTTGCTTCCGGTCGTTACCGTACAGATGGGGATGTGATTGAAGGACTTACTCAACCTATGAAATTGTTAGGTGTTTACTTTGTCATCGCTTTCTTTGCAGCTCAGATGTTTGCGTGTTTCGAGTATTCTCATTTGGATAAATGTATAGCCATTATGGGAGCGGATATGCTTTCGTCCATTCATCTTGGGAGTTTATGGATACTCATTCTATTTATTCTCTTTACAGCACTTGTGAACCTTATTATGGTCTCTGCCACTGCCAAGTGGACTTTCATGTCTTTCATCTTTGTTCCGTTCTTTGCCAATATGGGGATTTCTCCGGATATGGTACAATGCGCTTTTCGTATTGGAGACAGTGCCACCAATGCTATCACTCCTTTCATGTTCTACATGCCTCTTATCCTTACTTACATGCAGCAATATGATAAGCAAGCGACCTATGGTTCATTACTGAAATATACCTGGAGATATTCTCTCTATATATTATTAGCCTGGACTTTGTTATTTATTTTATGGTATGTAACTGGTTTACCATTAGGATTATAACATCTAATCGGATATAAAAGCATCTATTTACAAAATATTTTCTGCGTAAAATCTTTGCAAATTTCACAGAAAAGCGTACCTTTGCACCGCAATTAAGGATGGTTCCGTAGCTCAGCTGGATAGAGCAACGCCCTTCTAAGGCGTGGGTCTTGCGTTCGAATCGCAACGGAATCACA